>JBIKMD010000640.1:0-4000 GCA_044359465.1 Myxococcota bacterium | reverse complement strand
CGGTGCGAAGCTCGGCGCCAAAGTGGGCCGCTGCGCGCGCGATGGCCATGGAAATAGTGCCGGTGCCGCCTTTGGGAAGGCCCCACGCGCGAAACGACCCATCGATCTCGCCCATGTAGTGGTGCAGCACAACATAGGCCGTGCCCGGCGAGCGCACGCCAAGAAAGGTACCGATGATGCCGCTCGACGCCATGGGCGCAATGAGCGCTTCGGATTCGAACCACTCAGACAGAAAGTCGCACGCACTCATGGTCATCATCTTCACTTGCGCCGCGAGGAAGTCCTCGCCGGCGTTTTTGAACAGCCGACCGAGGCGCAGCAGTGAGAACAAATCCCGTGGATGCAAAGAGGCGGGGTCGGGTGCAGGGCTATCGATGATGGGCTTCACCATGCGACTGAGCTCGGCCATCGCTTGTGAGAAGAGTGGCGCCGTTTCTGCGTCTTTGCGCGAGAATTGAGCAATGCTTCGATAGGTGCTCTCTGGGTCCTTTCCGCGCAGCAAGTAGCGGCCATCGAGCATGGGATTGAAGGTCGTTTCGAGGGGCAGAATCTGCAGACCAAAACGCGCGAGCTCTAGGTCACGGATGACCTGCGGCCGCAGCAGCGAGACCACGTAGGAACAGGCGGAGAAGGTGTAGCCGGGAAATACTTCTTCGCTCACGGCCGCACCGCCGAGCAAATGGCGCCGCTCGAGCACGACGACTTTTTTCCCTGCTTTTGCAAGATAGGCCGCTGTGGTCAGGCCGTTGTGACCACCGCCAATGATGATCGCATCGTAAGCCTTCATGGTTTTCTCTTTCGCTCGGGATTGAAGAACGGCCGCTCCACCACACGCGCTGGCACCGTGCGTCGCTCGTAGAGCACGGTGTGCTCCACCTCTACTGTGGTGCCAATGCGCGCGTGCTCTGCGCGCAGTGATCCGAGCGCAAGGTACTTCTTGAGCGTTGGCGACCAAGTGCTCGATGACACACGGCCCACTTGCTCGCCGCTCAGATAAATCGGCAGCGAGTCTCTGCTCGCCATGGTCGACAGGGCAGGAGCCATGTCGTGTTTTGAATACATTGATTCGAGTGTGGGCCAATCGAGCTCGAGCCCAACCATCACTTTGCTCGGCTGCGACCGGCGTAGTGCTTGCTGCCCTACGAAGGGTGCGCGCTCGAGCTCGACCGTTGCGCCTAACCCCAGCTCGAACGGCGTCGTTTTTTTCTGCTTTAGCGTGGTGTGCAGCGCTGAGAAGTAGTCGACACCAAGCAGAATGAAACCAGCTTCGATGCGACTCATATCCAGGGCGTCTAGCCCCGCGGGAACGATACCGTAGGCTTTGCCTGCGTGCATGATGGCATCCCAAACTGGGAGCGCGTCAGCGACGTCGCACCAGACTTCATAACCCAGGTCGCCTGTATACCCTGTTCGAGAAATGCGCACCGACTTGCCGGCTAGCTGACACGCTGAGCTGCCAAAAAACGCGAGTGGACCCATATCGCTGCAGGCCTTTAAAACATCGCGCGAGGTGGGTCCTTGCACGGCGAGCGCTGCGATCTTGCGTGACACGTCTTCTAACGTGACGTTGAAGCCCTCGGCGTGACGGAGCAACCAGGCGTACTGCGGATCCGCTGCCGTCATGCGATAGGTGTGTTCGCCAGTGCGAGTGACCGTTCCGTCGTCGATCACGTGTCCTGCGTCGTCGCACCAGCACAGATAGGTCACGCGGCCCACCTTGAGCTTGCTCACGTCGCGGGTCGTGACATAACTCAGCAGCGCCGCGGCATCAGGGCCGCGCAAGTCGTATTTGTAGAGCGGGCTCACATCGAGCACGCCGGTCGCCTGCCTAAACGCGGTGTACTCGTAGATGTGATTTTCTTGGTAGCGACACGGCGAGACGATGCCGGCCCACTCTTTGTACTTCCAGGTGTCATTGAGCGCAGACATGCGCTCATGGAACGGAGAGAAAAATGCCATTGCGCGCAGGCATTGGCAACGCCTCGGCCCGGAGTCAATCCGTGTAACCGTGTGCGTGCGTCTGGCGCTTAGTTCTTGTTTTCTACTTTGAAATCAGCGCGGCGGTTCTTGGCGAACGCTTCTTCGGTTTGGTCGTTCGCGACCGGTTGCAGCTCGCCGAACGAGATAGTCGCCAAACGTTGCTGCGAGACGCCCATGGTCGAGAGGTACTTCCGTACGGCGGCAGCGCGTTTTTCGCCGAGTGCCAGGTTATATTCTTGCGTGCCGCGGTCGTCAGCGTGGCCGGCGATGGTCAGATGGACGGTCTTGTTGTCGCTGAGCCATTTGGCGGCTTGATCTAGCTGCGCACGCGCTGCGTCATCCAAATCGGTCGAGTCGTAACCGAATTGCACGGCCGTAAAATTGAAGTTGGTGGGCATGTCCATCTTCGCTGCGGCGTTCATGGTGCTGTTCTCTTTGGCGAGACGGTCACGTTCGGCTTTGGCCGCAGCGTCTTTGGCTGCTTGGTTTTGGTCTGGCGACGCTGCCGGTGGCGTGTCGGTGGTTTTGCTACATGCTGCAGCGCCAATGAACAGGAGGGAGAGAGCAATGCGGTTCATAGTAGACTCCTTGGTGTCGCATCCGCGACGAATCATGAACAATTTCGCTAACGAAAACGAGTTGTTCTTCTAACATGCGCACGCCCAGCAAAATCAGCCAGGCGATGTCACTACCTTTTTTGTAGGCGGCGGGGTCCTACATTTTTGCAACAAAAATTGCACCAAAAATCCATGATCTTTTTTGATGGCGGGGAGTTAGATGTACATATGCAAATGCACAAATGGGCTTGGACGGACGCTTTCGAGCTTGAATGCCACAGTCGCATCGAAAAATTGGTCAACGCGCCTCAGGCCAGCGCAGAAAAGAAAAAGGAGTTTTCGAAGCTCCTGTCTTTGGTCCTTGCGCACATTGATCGGTTTAGCGCCCGTTCGTGGTTGCCAGAAGACGAGGCAGCGAGCGTGACCTTGAGCGTGGTCGCTCGTCTCGAACGCGAGAACTACAAGAACCTCGTCGAGTTCTTACGCCGCGCCGCAGAAGAGCGTGCTGCCAACCGGCGTCCAAGCTTTGAAGGCTGGCTGCGCAAGCTGTGCAAATGGGAGATCTTGAACCGTCTGAATAAGCTGAGCGTGTCTGGTTTGCTTCCCGGTGATGAGCGCGGTGCAGAGATCATCAACAACAAGGCGGCGTCGCAATCGCTGCCGCTGGAAAAGCTGATTCGGATGCAGCGTCAGAAGCTCGAGAGCAAACTGCTCGAAGAAGCGGTGAAGCACCTCGATGAAAAACAACGCACCGCGGTGGTGCTTTATTGGGAAGGAAAATCGAATCAGCTCGAAGATGGCAAACGCCGCGAGCAAACCCGCGCGCTCTACGAAGACATTCGTGAGCAGCTCGGGTTAGAGAGTGCGCTGGCGGCAAAAGAGCTCGTGCGCGGTGCGCGGCAGAAGCTCGATTTTTGGCTCGAGCGTTTGATGCAGTCTGAAGCTGGGGTCAGTCGGTGATCGGTTCTTAGGAGTGAAACGCATGCGCAATGACGACGATTTGATCATCGGCACCGACAAGGGTGCACACCTGCGCAGTGAGCCTGCTTTCGTGCTCGAGCCGGATGAACGCGTTGAGACGCCGCCGGCGGACCGTTGTCTTCCCTTGTCTGAGCTGCACGCCGCGCTGCAGGGCGATCCCAGCGGCGAGTTCTGGCACCATCTGCGTCGCTGTCCGCGCTGCACGAATGCCGCCGTGACTTTGGATCCTGATGTCATGCTCATTGAGCGTGATGATCTCGCCAAACAAGCGACGGTGATCGATCCCGCGCTGTATCGAGACAAACAAACCTTCAAACGCGGCGGCATGTACCAAACGTGGACAGCCGTCGATCGAAGGCTGGGTCGCAAAGTCGTCATCAAAGGCCTCCCGAGCGAGCTCGACGAACCTGATTTGCAAAAGCGTCAGCTGCTGCAAGCCTGTCTGCAGCGAGAGGCGCACATCCTCGCGCAGCTCTCACACC
>JBIKMD010000014.1:0-13611 GCA_044359465.1 Myxococcota bacterium | reverse complement strand
AAGTTCTCAAAAGACTCACTCACCGTCGACGACCTAGTGATGAAGAATACGCTCACCCCAGAGATGAGCGACTTCCTTGCGGTGTGTGTGAAGTACCGCCAAAGCATTGTCATTTCTGGCGGTACAGGCAGCGGCAAGACCACCACACTCAACGTGCTGTCGAGCTTCATCCCGGAAGAAGAGCGCATCGTCACCATTGAAGACGCGGCCGAGCTCAAGCTGACGCAGCCGCACGTGGTCTCCATGGAAACCCGTCCGCCGAACCTCGAGCAACGTGGCGAGGTCACCATTCGCGACTTAGTGAAAAACTCGCTGCGCATGCGCCCAGACCGCATCGTGGTAGGCGAGTGCCGCGGCGGCGAAGCGCTGGATATGTTGCAGGCGATGAACACTGGCCATGACGGGTCACTCACCACCGTGCACAGCAACTCACCGCGAGATGCCATTAGCCGACTGGAAACTCTGGTGCTCATGAGCGGCATGGATCTTCCCGTGCGCGCTATTCGTGATCAGATCGCCAGTGCCGTGGGCATCATCGTGCAGCAAACCCGTTTTTCGGACGGCAGCCGCCGCATTACGCACATTTCGGAGGTCACCGGCATGGAAGGCGATGTCATCAGCATGCATGACATCTTCGTGTTCGAGCAGAGTGGCTTCGACAAGAACGGAAAAATCAAAGGGTCGTTCCGCCCCACTGGCCAGGTGCCCAAGCTCTACGAAGAGCTCAAAGCACGCGGCGTGGACGTGGACTTTGGGATCTTCAATTAAAGTGCGCCTGTGAACGAATTAGTGGTGATTGACCCGCAAGGCGCCGTGCGCCGCTTCCCGCTCACCTTCGATGAGCTTGGAATCGGTCGCGAGCCTACGAACCAGATCGTCCTCGACGACGTTCGGGTCTCGCGCAAACATGCGCGTGTCTACCGCGGGGAAAAAGGCCACTACATAGAAGACCTCGGCAGCGCCAACGGCGTTGTGCTCGATGGCGCACTCATCCGCGGCGCTTCTCTGATCAACGTCGGTGCCAAGATCGAGGTAGGCGGCTTCGTCATCACAGTGGTGCCGCAAGGAACGCCCGCCAACTCACTCGGTCGCAACGTGGCCAAGGTGAAGTGTTTGTCTGGCGACTTGGCCGGCAAAGAGTTCATGATAGGCGATCAACGCGTCACGGTGGGCCGAGTCGACGCGAACCAAATCGTCATCGACGACCCGAGCGTGTCTCGGCACCACGCGCGCATTCAGCGCGAGAACAACAAATGGGTGCTCTACGATCTTGGGAGCAGCAACGGCACCTTCGTGGGCGGCAGGCCCATTCAGCAAAAAGAGCTCAAAGACAACGACAAGATCATGTTCGGGTCGATTGCGTTTCGCTTCCATGCACCCGGCGCGGGTGGTGCAGCGTCAGGCGGCCTCCCCTCGCCTGTGATTTACGCGATCGCCGCAGGCGTGGTGCTCATAGCCCTTGCCATTGCGTTGGCGTTGGTGCTGCGTCCTCGGCCAAACAGCGCCGGAGATCCAGCAGTGATCGAGCGTGAAGTGGGTGAAGCGCTCTCGCTCGGCCGCGCCGCCATGCAGCGCGAAGACTGGGAATCGGCAATCAAACAATACGAGCGTGTGCTCGCCAAAGACCCAAACCAAAGCGAAGCCCGCACCAAAAAGGCGCTTGCTGCGGATTTCACAGTGCACCGCCAGCTGCTCGCGAGCGCACAAGAGCAGTTCCAGGGGACGGACAAAGTGTCGGCCATCAAGTCACTCCTGCGCATTCCGACAACGAGTGTTTACGCGGAACGCGCGCAGAAGCTGGCCGTGCAGATTTCCGATGCGCAGCGCAACGAAGTGCGCAACGTAAAGAAGGACCTCAAGCTCACCAGCGACGAGGAGAGCGCGCTGCGTTCCCGTTACACGACAAACGGGTCCTTCAATGCGGTGGTCATGTATTTGAAAGGCGATTTCGAAGGCGCACTCAATTCGCTTGCGAAGTTGCAACGGAAAGAAGCCAACGCTACTGCCATCGCCAAAGACATCCGCTCTGTGCGCGTGAAACAGGCCGACGGCGCGGTGGCATCACAAGCAGCCGAGGGCGTTGAGAAAGCGCTCAAAGAGTGGGAAGAAGCCCTACGCCTGGACCTCACGATCACACCCGAGTCCGTGCGCTCGCAGCCGCGCGCAGACATTCGCCGTATGATGGGCGACTCACTTTACCGCGCGGGCTATCACAAGTTCATTCGCGCCGATTACGCCGAAGCGTTCGCCTACTGGAAACGCGGTGCCGAACGTAGCCCTGAGAACGTGGACATTCTGCAGGGCTTCATGCGCCTCGAGAACATCGCCGAGCGCTTGCTTCAGGAAACCGAGCGTCTGGCGCAAGCCGATAAGGCCAAAGCCTGCCAGAAGCTCAACGAGACCGTTGGCATCACCTTGGATTCGGCAGAAGTAAACGCGAAAGCGCGCGCCAAAATCGCAGAGCTCTGCAAATAACGACGCTCACCCCCTTCAACGCGCTTACTTAGTCAGCAAGGGCGCCCCAGCTTGACGCTTTGGTCAAGCGTTGCTGCCTCCGTTCACTGCGTGCGCACGCAATGCAATTCAGCGTGTAATTCTTCCTCGTAGATTGGTGTTTTTTCAACCGTTCACCTGGGAGAAAATCTATGAACCGCACCCTTCAAACCGTCTCTTGCCTCACCGCCTTCGCTTTGATCTCTTTGGCTTCTTCGCAAGCGTCAGCAGACGTAGGAGGTACTTCGCGCGAGTGTCATGTGAAGTATAGTTCCCCATCAGGCACCTACCTCACCTGCAGCACCTTGCGACTAACCTCGGCATCACCGCGTTTTGTGAACATAGACGGGTACAGAACGTCGACCAACACAGTGTGTTCCGTGCTCGTCTATCCTTGGAACGCAAACATTCTCTACGGCGCGGGAGCGTCTGCTTGGCTTGGCTCGGTGACGCAGTCACCAGGAACGGGTGCCTTCGTCACGAGCATCGCGATTCCAACGAACGTTACAGGCTACGTGGAAATCAATTGCTGGACCGGCAACTCCACCTTTCCGTTCCACGGGTGGAACATCCAATGAAACCCGCAGTCTGGCTTGTCCTTCTTTTTGCGGTCGCGGGCGGCTTGCTCGTTCAGGTCAGAGGAAATGAGGCTAAAATGAAAGCAGCAGAAGCACCAACGCCTGTGCCCGTGCAAAACAACGCGCAGACCTTTGACGACGGAGACAAAGTGCGTTTGCTCGAAGAGCGCATTGCGAGACTTGAACGAAGCTTGGCCGCTCTGGAGAAGCGCACCATCGTGAAAGACAGCGCACATGCCGAACCCGCACCAGTGCCGGGGGCTCCGCCGGAAACGTCAGCCAACCTGATGCAAACAATGTTGACTGCGGTCGACCGCGAGATCGAACACGGCGACGTCGATTCGGACTGGTCCCCGGAGCAAGCGATATGGAGCGCGCTGCAGGAGGTGGGAAACGTGCAGGGCCGAGGCCTCAAGTGCGCGAGCAAAGCCTGTCGCGTCGATGTGCGCGTCGAAGGCCCAGACGAAATAACGCGAAGCGTCGTACTCGCTAACTTGAGCACGAAGTATCCGTTTTCGGCCGGAACGGCGATTCGTAGAGATGCCAATGACGAACGCGCGTTGACCCTCTACATTCAGCGCCCGGGCATTTCGTTGGGCGACTGAGCTTGTCTCCGCGAGCGACTCGCCGTAAAACCGCCGTGTGACCACACCCTATACCGTTTCACCCGATGCCTTGGCCCTGCAGCGCCTCTATCACTGGGAAAAAACAGAGCCTGACACCATTGTCCTGACGCAACCGAGCGCGGGCGGCGTCGTCACGAATTACACGTGGCGCCAGATGATGGACCAAACCCGGCGTATGGCGACGCATTTGAAGCGTCTCGGTCTGCCGCCTGGGTCGCGTATCGCGCTGCTCTCAAAAAATACGGCGCATTGGCTGATGAGCGATTTTGCGATTTGGATGGCGGGTTATGTCTCGGTGCCGCTCTACCCCACCCTCGCCGCTGGCACGGTGCGGCAAATCCTAGAGCACAGCGAAGCGAAGCTACTCTTCGTTGGCAAGCTCGATGGCTGGGAAAGCATGAAGGCAGGCGTACCGGAAGGTTTGCCGTGCATCAGCTTGCCGCTGGCGCCGAAGAATACGTATGAGACCTGGGAGAGCATCATCGCCAAGACAGAGCCGCTCAAAGAGAGCCCTGTCCGCGACGCGAGTGATCTGTGTACGATCATGTACACCTCGGGAACCACGGGAATGCCCAAAGGTGTCATGCACAGCTTTGGAAACTTTGCGTGGTCTCTGCAAGCAGGCATCCAGCGTCTTACCGTTGCGCCGCACTCACGCATGCTCAGCTACTTGCCACTCGCACACGTGGCGGAACGCATTCTGATTGAGCACGGCATGCTTGCTGCTGGCGTGCACGTGTTCTTCGCTGAAAGCCTAGACACATTTACGGCAGATTTACAGCGCGCGCGTCCCACCATCTTCTTCTCGGTCCCGCGCCTGTGGGTGAAGTTCCAGCAAGGCGTCCAGGCCAAGATGCCGGAGAAGAAGCTCGCGCGTTTGCTCAAGATTCCCATCCTGAACAACATCGTCCGCAAGAAAATCCTAGGCGCACTAGGACTCGACCAATGTGTTGTTGCCGCAGGTGGCGCCGCGCCCATGCCGCCTGACTTACTGCGCTGGTACGCGCGCCTTGGTCTCGAGATCATGGAAGTCTACGGCATGACAGAAAACTGCGGCATCTCTCACGGCACGCTCGTGGGTCAGCCCAAGCCAGGGAGCGTAGGCCCCCCGCACGCGGGTGTCTCGTCACGCATTGATGCTACGACGGGCGAGGTGCAAATGAAGAGCGGCGGCATGCTGCTTGGCTACTACAAGGAGCCCGAGCTCTCGCGCGCAATCTTCACTGAGGACGGCTGGCTGCGCACGGGTGACAAAGGTGCGGTCGATAGCGACGGCGCCCTCAAGATCACGGGGCGCGTGAAGGATTTGTTCAAGACGAGCAAAGGCAAGTACGTTGCGCCAGCACCCATCGAAGACAAAATCGTCATGCATGCATCGGTCGAAGCCTGCTGCGTGACGGGCGCCAACCTTGGCCAACCACTCGGACTGGCGATGCTCAACCCGCAAGCGGCAGACAAAGCAAGCGACCCAGCCGGACGCGCCGAGATTGAAACATCGATGAAGGTGCATCTCGAAAAAATCAATGAGCTACTGGACCCCCACGAACGTATGGATTGTATTGTGCTGGTCACCAAACCGTGGACGGTTGAAAACGACCTCATCACGCCCACCCTCAAGGTGAAACGAAGCCGCATCGATGAAGTCTACTCGGCGTACTACGAGAAATGGGTAAGCCAAAAATCCCCGGTGATCTGGGCGTAGCCAAAACGCGACCAGCCAGCGTTATATCTGCCGCAATACCGGAACGGGAGCACGATCGACGCGAAGCAGCGTCTTTTCTTCCACCGTCCGCCAATTCGCATCGAGCATTTTTTCAGACGCGACAACGATCGCATCGCCTTCGAGCACGAACAGCGTCCGCCCAAAACGATGCGCAAAACACGTATCACCATTCGAGAGCAGGAAGTTGCAAGCGCCAAAGGCCTCGCCGCGATCGGTCATATCCAAGCACGCCCGCAGCAAGGTTTGTTCGAAACGCACGTCTGGTGCAGCAAGCTGCCCTTCTAGACGGGTAAGCAAATACGAAAAGAGGATCTCACTGTCCGTATCCCCAATGCATTCGCTGAGTCGCCGTGGGGAGCACTGCGAGCGGAGCCAGTCGAGATCTTTGATGGTGCCGTTGTGACAGAACAGCCACCCATCACGAACAAAGGGATGCGTGTTGTTCACGCACAGCGGTCCCACAGTGCGCTGCCGAATGTGCCCAATCATGGACGTGCCACTCAGCACGCTCGCAAGATCATCAAAGCGCGCATCGGTGTCTGCGCAAGCGGCGGCTTTCTCGATGTGCCAACCGTGCTGACCAAACACAGCGAGGCCCCAGCCATGCGGGTGCTCACGGGAGAGCATTTTCAAGCTACTTGGAACGTCACTGAGGAAGTTGCGGTAGGTCACCGCCTCTTTCGAGAAAATGCCGAGCAATCGACACATGTGTCTATTGGTCTTCCTCAATGACTGTAAAACGTCAACTTCTGTGGACGATAGTGACGCAGTTGCCGACAACATTCACATGAGCGCAACTTTCAACGTCACCAAGAACAATGGCTGTATCGCTATCCACGTCGACCGCCCGGTAGAAGATGCCGAGACGCAGACCTCGCGCCTGGAGCAGTTCGACGCCACGTTCACGAACGCTTGCGAAGCAGCTATCTACCTGAGACAATTCGGTTTTCCGGTAAACCAAGCCTACATTGACGCAGTGCAGGATTCGGCACCAACAGCAGCAGCAGCCAAGCCTGAAGCGCCAAAACCCGGGGTGCTCAAGAAACCGGAGACCAAGTCAGCGCCGCGCGGCATCCCCAAGGCTTATCTCCAGAACGCCTCAAAAGCATTCGGACGGCCAGTGAGCGACATCAAGGGCCTCGTAAGCGACACGCGCAGCCTCCAAACGCACCTCGAAAGCCTGCGAAAGAAGGGCATCATCAAGGCCTCCCTCGGTCCGAATGGTGTTGACGCGGCCTTTGGACCTTACACGCTCGCAGCCTTCTCGGAAGCGGCGGCGATCGTTCGTAAGACCAACCCGAACGCGAAAGACAGCCAAATTCCGGCGTTGATCGCCCAGATCGACACCCAATCAAAAGCCCCAGTCGTGGTGAAACCGATCGTCCCGCAGACTGGGGGTAGCACCATCGTAGGGCCGAAGAAGCCCATCGTTACGCCCGCGCACCCTTGACCCGTCTGCTCCTGAGGGAATAGAGGCGCGCCCGCTGCTGTTCTGTTTCCACAGGAGATCCATTGAAACACTTGGCACTGTTCGCATTCGTTAGCTCGATTCTCACTGGCTCATTCGCTCAAAGCGCTGCCGCCGCCGACGCCCCTGCCTTCAAGATTGGCTACGTCGACATGCAGAGCGCGCTCAACTTGATCGATGAAGGCAAAAAAGAAAAAGCCAAGCTCAAGAAAGACTTCGACGGCAAACAAAAGCGCCTCGATGACATGCAAAACGAGCTGAAGAAATCCAAAGAAGACTACGACAAGCAAGTCGCCATGCTCAAAGACGACGTGCGCATGAAACGTCAGACCGAGCTGCAAGAAAAATTCATGAAGTTGCAGCAAGAGTACGCCGCCATGCAAAAGGATCTCAGCGAGCGCGAGCAAGCTGTGACCCGTGACATTTTTGGCAAGATGAAGGGCATCATCGACAAGATTGGCGACCGCGACAACTACACGCTGATCCTCGAGCGCAATGAAGGTAACGTGCTCTACTTCAAGAAGCACATGGACATCACTGACGAAGTGGTCCGCATCTACAATTCGCAATTCAAAGTGAACTGACGTGCCAACACTCGCCGAGCTCGCGCAGCTCGTGGGCGGCGAGGTGCGTGGTGATGGCACTATTGCCATCGGTGCGCTCATGCCCCTGGAATATGCGGGCGCGGGACAACTCTCGTTCTTCGCCAATCCCAAGTACGAAGCGGCGGCTAAGGCCACGCAGGCGAGCGCGTTGATTCTCAAGGAACCGATTCAAGGCGGTCCCCAGAATCTCATCGTGCACACAGACCCTTATTTGGCAGCGGCCAAAGTAGCGCGCTTCTTCAATCCCATGCCGCGGCGCGAGAACGGCCGTCATCCGAGTGCGGTGATCGATCCCGCAGCAGTGGTGTCAGACAAGACCTTCATTGGCGCACTCACCGTCATAGAGAGCGGCGCCAGCATTGCAGATGGCGTACAGATCCATCCGCAGGTCTATGTGGGTGAAGGCGTCAGCATTGGTGAAGACAGCATCATCCATCCCGGCGTTCGACTGCTGCGCGGAACCCAGGTGGGCGCCCGCTGCGTGATCAACGCGGGCGTTGTGCTCGGATCCGAGGGCTTCGGATTCGCCGAAGACAAGAAGGCAGAGCCAGGCAAAGTCCGCGTCAAAGTGCCGCAACTAGGCATCGTCGTCATTGGTGACGATGTCGAAATTGGCGCCAACACCACGATCGATCGCGCGACCTTTGGCATGACCTGGATTGGAAGCGGCACCAAGATCGACAACCTCGTGCAGATTGGCCACAACGTGAGCACGGGCGAAGACTGCGTGATCGTAGGCCTGGTTGGCATCAGCGGTTCGGCCAAGCTCGGACGCCGCGTCATCGTAGGCGGACAAGCCGGTATTGGTGGTCATCTCAAGCTCGGTGACGACGTCATGGTCCAGGCCAAAAGCGGTGTAAACAAGACCGTTGCAGCCGGCAGTATCATCAGCGGAATTCCAGCGCAGGACTATCGGACGTGGCTGCGTCAACAAATGGCGCTGCGCTCACTCGACGACATGCGCAAAAAGATTTACGGCATCAAGCCGCAAGAGCGGAGTGGTTCAGATGAATGACATTCACCCAACAGCGGTGGTCGAAAAAGGTGCCGAGTTAGACGGCGTGACCGTAGGTCCATTCAGCGTCGTCAAAGCCGGCGTGCACATTGGCAAAGGCACGGTGCTCCACGGACACTGCTGGATCGAGGGCGACACTGTGCTTGGTCAGAACAACCAAGTGCTGCCGTTCGCGAGCATTGGCACGCCGCCGCAAGACCTCAAATACGCGGGCGAGCCCACGCGGGTTCGTATTGGCGACAGCAATATTTTCCGCGAGAACTCCACGATTCACCGCGGCACGGCCCAAGGTCACATGGAGACCAAAATCGGCTCGCGCTGCATGATCATGGGTAGCGCGCACATCGCGCATGACTGCTCACTCGGCAACAACGTCATCATGTCGCAAGGCGCAGCGCTCGCGGGTCATGTTGAAGTGGGTGACTTCGTGATCATGGGCGGCATGGTGGGTGTGCACCAGTTCTCGCGTATTGGCGAGCGCTCGTTTCTCTCGGCAGGCACCATGGTGGCGCAAGACGTCCCACCCTTTTGTTTGGCCGAGGGCCGCCGCGCTGGACTCGTTGGGATCAACGTCATTGGCCTCAAACGCGCTGGCTTCTCACAAGAACGCGTCATGGCCATTCGCCGCATGTACAAAGAGTTCTACAAGATCGGCGCCACGCGCGCGGACGCCATTGCGGCGGCCGAAGCGATTCCCGGCGAGGACGTGAAGCTCTTCCTCGATTTCGTCAAAGCGTCGACACGCGGCGTGCTGCGTCCACGCCGCGAATATGAAGGACCAGAGGACGACAATTCGTGAGGTCGTGGCAATGAGACTAGGGGTCAACATCGATCACGTGGCCACGCTGCGTGAAGTGCGCAAAGCAGCGTATCCAGATCCTGTACAAGCCGCGTTTTTGGCAGAAGAAGCCGGCGCCGATCAGATCACGGTGCACATGCGTGAAGATCGTCGGCACATTCAGGAACGCGATCTGCGTCTGCTCAAGCAGACCGTTCGCACCAAGCTGAACCTCGAAATGGCGGCGACGCAGGAGATGCTGAACGTCGCGTTAGAAGTGAAGCCAGACACTGTCACGCTGGTGCCAGAGCGCCGTGAAGAGCTAACGACGGAAGGTGGCCTCGACGTCACTCAACGTAAAGAAAATATTACATCCATTGTCCGCTTGCTGCAGGATGCAGACATCGCAGTGATGTTGTTCATCGACCCAGATCTGGACCAAGTACGCGCGGCGCACAAAGCTGACGCCACGGGCATCGAGCTCCACACCGGGAAGTACGCCGAAGCGTCAGGCTCGCAGCAAAGTCGCGAGCTGGACCGCTTGGGGGAGTCGATCCAACTAGCGAAGAAGCTCGGTCTCACGATCGCCGCAGGCCACGGGCTGCACTATCACAATGTGCAGCCGCTCCTGCGTTTTGCGGACTTGGAAGAGCTCAACATTGGCCACTCCATTGTGGCGCGCGCCGTGATGACTGGAATGAAAGACGCCGTCGCGGACATGGTTCGCTGTCTGCGTAAATGACGCCCACAGCGCTGAGGCCCAGATTGGCGCGCATCATCAGCGCCGATCGCATGCGGCAGATCGAAGCCGAGTGTTTTGCCGAATCTCTTCCCGCAGAAACGGTGATGGAGAGCGCCGGACGCGCGGTGTTCGACTGGGTGTTCTCTCGCCTTCGCGCCACGCGTGGTGCGCGCGTGCTCGTCGTCTGCGGCAAAGGCAACAACGGCGCTGACGGCATGGTTGCGGCGCGGCTGCTCTCGCAAGCAGGAGCCTCCGTTGCGCTGTATCTCATCGAAGCGCCGAGCGATGACCGTCAGCTCACTTTGCTCGATCGCTTCAACATTGAACGGGTGAATGACCTGGCGCTTGCTTGCGCGCGCGCGGACGTCGTCATTGATGCCATGCTGGGAATCGGCGCGAGGCAACCGCTCAAACCAGTGTACGCCAAAGCGGTCCGGACCCTGAATGCGCACGCACGTTTCATCCTAGCAGTAGATGTTCCTAGCGGTGTGTGCGCCACTGAAGGCGAGTGTGTGCAGGCGAACGCAACCCTCACCTTTCATGCGTACAAGCAGGACATGTTGCAGCTCCCACAGCGCGAGGCCTGCGGTGACATGAGTGTGGCAGACATTGGCATCCCAGATGCGTACTTCAACGCGCTGGATGGCCACGCGATCGACGCACGTTTTGTGCACGCGGAGCTGCCACTCGAGCGCAAGCCAGCGGGTCGCACCAATGCGCACAAAGGCACCTTTGGTCACGTAGCGCTCATGGGCGGCGCCGCCGGAAAAACAGGCGCAATGACGCTCGCAGCGCTTGGAGCACTGCGTGCCGGGGCGGGCCTCGCCACCGTTGTTGGCGGCATCAAGGGCAAACTTCCGCCGGAAATCATGACTTCAGCTGAGCCGGACGGAAAGTACTCCGCTTGGTGCGTAGGACCCGGTGGCAGCGTCCCTCTCGAAAAACTGCGTTTCATTCGAGAGCCCATGGTGATCGATGCCGATGCGCTGAACGCGCTAGCGCAAATCGATTGGCGCACGTCGCTCGGCCCTGGACCTCGCGTGCTCACGCCCCACCCGCTCGAGCTTTCGCGGCTGCTCGGCCGCTCGGTCGAGGCGATTCAGAGCGCTCGTCTTGGAGCCGCGCTCGAAGCAGCAACAGGGAGCGGCGCCATCGTCGTGCTCAAAGGTGCGAACACGATCATTGCTGAACCAAACGGTCACTACGGTGTGAGCATGAGTGGAGGCAGGGAGCTTGCCAAAGGCGGTAGCGGAGACGTGCTCGCCGGTATCATTGCCGGACTCCTCGCAGCACGTGGCGCTTCTCCGTTTGTCGCGGCCGCCGCGGGCGTCTACTTGCATGGCCTGGCCGGCACTATTGCGGGTTCGGCAAAAGCCAGAGCCAGCGTGCTTGCGAGTGACCTGTGTGCCTCGGTAGCGGACGCCATGCGCAGCGTGGAGCAATTTGCATGAAGCTGAACACCGTAGAAGACACCCGCGCGTTTGGTGAGCGACTCGCCAAGTTTTTGCGAGGCGGCGATTGCCTAGCGCTCGTTGGTGACCTCGGCGCAGGGAAGACGACTTTTGTGCAGGGTCTCGCGTGGGGACTCGGGCTGCCACGGAGCGAGCTAGCGCCCAGTCCAACCTATGCGATTGCGCTCACCTACCCAACCACTCCCATCCTCAATCACATCGATCTGTACCGGATTGGCGACCGTGCGGAGACCTTGCTGTCAGAGGACTACTTTGCGAGCGACGCCATCACTATCGTCGAATGGCCGGAGCGTGCGCCCCTATGGCTTCCCAGCGAACACTTCCGCCTGGAGCTGACACGGAACGACGATGAGACACGCACCGCAATCCTGACAGCGTCTGGATGTCTCGGGTCACGTTTGGCCTCACTTCAAATAGACAAAGTGTAGTTGTCGATTAAGCTCCGCTCCGTGGCCATTCCGCACAGAAAGCTCGTGTATCTGCTCGACGACATGCCCATCTTGTCGAAGCTCTACAGCGAAGTGCTCGAAAGGCACGGCTACACGACGGCCATCGTCTCCTCCTCTGACGAGGCGTATGCAGACCTCAGCAAGCGGCCACAAAAGCCTGCCTGTATCGTCCTCGACGTCAACGTCAGCGGGTCCATGACTGGCATTGAGCTCTGCAAAAAACTCCGTGAAAACGAGGCCTTCGTGCGCACGCCCATCATCATGCTGACGGCGAACCCGTCGTTGGAAGCAGATGCGCGCAAAGCAGGCGCTGACGCCTTCTTCACCAAACCTTGCAAGCTGGACGCGTTCGTCGAGGCCATCGACGCCATGACGTCGATCTGACGCTTTTTTTCGCCCCAAGGCACAAAATTGCTGCGCTGATTTTTGCGCATTCTGCGTCTCGCCGGTTATCCTTCAACCAATGCTGATCGTCGCCGCGCTGACCCTTCTTCACGCTGCCTACGTCATTCCCGAGCGCGATCGTTCGGGGCTTCCGCACATGCGATCAGAAAGCGTGGCAGTGCGCTTCGTAGACACCGGCGAGATCATTCTCGAAAAGAACCCCAAAGTGGTGCGGCCAATCGCGAGCGTCACCAAGCTGCTCTCGGGCGTCATCCTCGACGGCATGGAAAAAGATCCAACGACACTCGTCACCATTAGCGACGACGACAAAGACAAAGTGAAATGGTCGAAGTCGCGTTTGAAGGTGGGGCTCATGACCACCTGGCTCTCACTCTTCGAAGCTGCGCTCGGCGCTAGCGACAATCGCGCCATGTACGCATCGGTTCGTGCACTAGGGATGCCTCGCACCAAATTCGTCGATCAAATGAACATGACAGCGAAGAAGCTCGGAATGAAACAAAGCGCGTTTCGTGATCCTGCCGGCATCGACCCAGGCAACGTATCGACAGCGAGTGATTTGCTTGTCTTGCTCGATGCCGCGTCACAAAAACAAAGCATTCGCGACGCGACGAACAAAGACTTCCTGCAAGTGGGTCTCGACGAGAGTCACGGCGTCACCTTGACCAACCCAAACCGTCTCGCGCGCTCGGGGCGCTGGAATGTCGTTGTGGGTAAAACGGGCTATACGACCGAAGCGGGCCGTTCGCTCGTGCTCCGTGCAGAGCTTGGCGGCCGCACGATAGATATGGTGCTCGTCGGTGCGCGTGAAATGGCCAGCGTCTTTGGTGATGCCGGCCGCATTCGCCGCTACCTAGAAACCAAGTACGGCCTTGGCGTCGAGCACGCCGCGCTCCGTTAGACGGCCCCGTTCGCAGCCAGGACGGTAAAGGCGAGCGTCGCGGGCTCGCTGAGCTGACCGCTCCAATTTTTGGTCGCGACCTGAAACACGTACGCGCCCGGCGGCAGATTGGTGTAGCGTAAGCTCCTCGCATCACTCAGTGGGAGCCAATCGCGTTCGAGCGGCTCTAGTTTGCATTTGTACTGAAGCTTTGCCGAGGTCTCCATGTCCGGCGCGGCGAAGGAAAACACGTACTCGTAACGCCCGGGCGCAACGGCGACCTCGCCGGCGAGTGGCTGCGGCTGACCGTCTGCCAGAAAGCCAGTGAGGTACACGGGGCATGCCGGCTCACTCTGCGGGACTTCGCTCGGTACCAAGTA
>JBIKMD010000639.1:0-4003 GCA_044359465.1 Myxococcota bacterium | reverse complement strand
AGCCATGGGTTTTTTGGCCGGCGCGGCGTCGCGCTCGGGCATGCGTGCAGACGCTGCGCCCACCGCAAAACCGGTGAAGTGGAAGCACAAATGCGAACGTCCTTTCAACTTTGACGAGCTCGCAAAAACCATTGAGGCGCGTGAGGAACAAGGCTGGGAAATGTTCACAGTCGCGCCAGTCGTCATGTCGGCGCCTGTACAAGGCGATACCAACGCCTACCTGCGCTACGTCGCGTGTTTCAAGAAGATTTCAACCGACGATTGATGGTGAGCACCATCTGCGGGACGTCCACGCGCTCAGGACACAGTTCTGCGATTTGACGCGACACGGGTGCCAGCTCAGACGCCGTGATCTCGCTGGCGTCCTGGCCTTCGCGGCACAAACGCAGCACCAGTAGCGACGGCGCCATACCCAAATCGCCAACCACATCACATTCGCCGCAGCCCGTGCATTGGCGCAAGCGCGCAGCCTTGGCGCGGTCTTGCTCCGGGATCAGCGCGACGCGATCATCGGCATACAGCGTCAGCACATCCTCTGGCCTCGCGGGTCCCTGAAAAGGGCGCGACAACAAACGCCCCACGAGCTTAGTGGCAAGCTTGACCAACGCTTCCAGGTTACGAACGCTCACCGCGGCCATTGCGACTCCACTGCGACAGCGTCGCGGTATCCCGAAAGCCAACCTGCGCCCACGGACTGTCTGGCCAAGTGGCACGTCACTTTATCCAGCGCGCGCTCGCTCAGCCACGCCCGGGCGCGGGAGGTGAAGACGTAAACGCGCGATTGCGCGAGCTCCGCACCGAGCGCAGAGCTTGGCGCGCGTGCACGCAACGCCTCGAGCACCGCAGTGCGATGTCCTTCACCAAAGAGTGACGGCGCAGTCGCGACGGCCTCGCCAAAACGCGAGGGCTCAACGCCAAGCTCATTCCCCAGCGCTTGCGCCATGGGCAATCCGGTCGACGAGACACCGAGCAGAGGAGGCATCAGGACCTGTGCATCCCCCAGCCGAGGCTTCAATGCACGCACGAGCGCATCTCGAAAGGTCACGTCCTGCAAGCGCACGCGCATCTGATGCCAAGACGCATCGGGCGACGCACCATGCAATTGAACGTTCAAGACCTCTGTCTTCACACCGCTCTTTTGTAATCCATCCGCAACGACGTGGGCAGACCATTCCCGCCACCCGTGAAAGCCCACGCAGATCGCGTTTTTGACTTGGCTGAGATCTAGCGCAGCGACAGGACGTACGCGCACTTCCTTGACGATGCCGAGCGAGGTCACGACGCGAGCAGGCGCGAAGACGAGCGAAGGGTCGACGGCTGTCAGCAACGCCTGCAGCTCCGCACGTTCGTGCTCCGTCGCATCGATCGAAGTGGCGCCATTGAAGCTAGACAGATCATCTGCGGCATCGGCCACCACAGTGACCTCGGCTTTTTGCCGAAGCTTGAGCGCGAAAGCGACGGCGCGGGCGTCAACACCCAAAACATGAACACGCTCAGCCACGGGTCGCGCCTCCGTTGTCAACGAGCGCACGTTCCACGCGGGCGAGCTGCCTCTCCAAATCATCGTTGAGCACAGGAAGCGCGCGTTTGGCCGAATAACTCGCGAGCGCGAGCGCGGCGTCCACTGGGTCTGCTTGCTTTTCTTCCGCGTACAACTGTCCAACGCGCTGAGCGCAGCGGAGCCCAAGACACGGCCCCGTCGCCACGCGGCAGCGGCGCACCAGATCCGTTGGCTCTTCAATCCACTCATGGCGCAGGACGTGTCGCACCTCGCATTCGAGCGTCGGTTCACAGGCGCACGCCGTCGAAAGCCCGCCAGGCGTGCGCGAGCCTTCGAGCAGGATTTTCTCCGCGAGTGTGCCGTGTCTGCGCACGATCCGCCGCGCAGCCGAGTGCTCGATCCCAAAGGTTCGCGCAAGCTGCTCGGCGTCGACGAGACGCTCGTGCCCTGGAAGCGGGTCAAGGTGCGTCGTGCAGCGCACACTCGGTTTGTTCAACACACGAAACGCTTCGTCTGCGAGCTCTTCGCTCATCGTGCGGTAGGCCGCGAGCTTGCCTCCAATCATGGAGATGACGCCCGGGCTGCCTTCTGCGGCGTGATCAATGATCGCGTGGTCGCGGCTCAGATCGTCCTCGTTTGGCCCCCAAGCGTGAATCGTCGGCCGCACGCCCACCATAGCGCCAAACGCTCGGTAATCACGAATGCGCGGGAACACGCTTTCGGCGGCGCTCCACATGTAACCCACTTCATCCGAGGTGACTTCCAAGTGATCAGGGTCGCCAAAGAAGTCGTCATCGCTGGTGCCAAACCAGCTTTCATTTTGGTGCGGCATCAGAAACGTCTGGCGGCCATCAACGGCGAAGGTCATCAGCGCAAAATCGCTGATGCGACCGTCGAACACGAGGTGGATACCCTTGCCCGGACGCACCTTGGCCTGCACTCCAAGCTTAGCGGTAGCGTTCCAGGCACCCGTGCAATTGATGACGAGTGACGCATGAATCATCGCATCCACACCGTTGCGCCGCGTCTCAATGCCGATCACGCGGCCACCAGCATCACGAACGAGACCGCGAACGTCGGTGTGGTTTTCAATCACAGCACCAAAGGCGCGCGCGTCGAGCGCGTTGAGCGCGCACAGACGGTAGGTATCAATCCCCCACTCATCCATGGTCACACCACCCGTCAGGCCGTCGCGAGCGAGCCCTGGTTCGAGCGCAAGCAAGCCTTCAGGCGTGAGACGCGTGTGGTTCTTGGCGTGTTTCAGTGGTTGGTAATCGTCGTAGGCTGCAAAAAATGCGTCCATCAGCAGAAGCGAGTTCTTAGTGAAGCTTTTGCCGGCATAAATCGGCACCAAGAACGGAATCCTAAAAATCAGGTTCTGCGCTATCTTTTGCACGTAGCCCGAATCGCGACAGGAGTCGGCAACGACTTGGGGATCGCTCAATAGATAGCGCGCGCCGCCGTGAAACATACCGCTGGAATTGCCGGTGGCGCCCACGCCAAAATCCGTCTTTTCCGCGAGGTAGACTTTGAGGCCTCGTTTGGCCAAATCACGTGCAACGCCGGTTCCGTTGATCCCGCCGCCAATGATCGCTACGTCATACTGCATCGTGAAGATTAGTAACCTCGCCAGCACACTTGTGCAATTTACGCTGCTCGTCGCTTTGGGTTGTGGCTCAAAACCAGCAAGTCCCGAGGCCAAAGCCGTCGCTCAGTGCCTGCAAGACAAAGGGGTGCGTATGTACGGCGCGTTTTGGTGCCCGCACTGCGCCGCCCAAAAGGACGTATTTGGCGATGCTTATCCAACATCGATTTACATCGAGTGTTCGAATGAAGACCGTACGCAGAAGGACGTCTGCAACGCAGCGAACATCACCGGCTACCCGACCTGGGTCTTTGCTGATGGAACCCGCGCGCGGGGCGAACAAACCTTAGAGCAGCTGAGCGACCAAGCCGGCTGCACAGGAGACTGACATGGGCGTTGAGATGAGCTTGGTCTATCAAGGTGGCCTGCGCTGCGAGCTAATGCACGGCCCATCCAAGACACGCATCACAACAGATGCGCCAACAGACAACCAAGGCAAAGGTGAGGCGTTTTCCCCCACCGACCTAGTGGCAGCAGCGCTAGCGTCTTGCGCGGTCACCACCATGGCCATCATGGCCAAAAAAGAGGGCCTTCCCTTCACGACCGCCAGCGCCAAAGTGGAGAAAAACATGCTCTCTGATCCGCGTCGCATCGGCCTGCTCAGTGTGCGCATTGAGCTGCCAGCGTCACTCACTGACACGCAGCGTGCGCGGCTCGAACAAATCGGGCGTTCTTGCCCCGTGGTGCGCAGCCTTGGCGGCGACGTCAGCGTGGAAATGGATTTTCACTACACATGATGGCCACCCTCGAACGCTGGATTCTGCGCCTCTACCCCAAGGCCTTTCGCGGCGGAAAATACGATCCAAAGACCTACTGGACGCACTTCGGCCACATTTACCGAGAGAAGTACCACCGCC
>JBIKMD010000638.1:0-4004 GCA_044359465.1 Myxococcota bacterium | reverse complement strand
TTCATGACTTGTGCTCCAAGCGATAACCAACGCCGCGCACGGCCGTAATCTGGAGGTCCTCGATGTTCAGCTTCTGCAGCTTGCTCCGCAAATAGCCTACGTAAACGTCAACGATGTTGGGATCGACGTCGAGGCCGCTTCCCCAGACGCGGCCCAAGATCTCGCTTCGGCTCAGCGTATCGCCAAAGTGGCCGACGAGCTCATCGAAGAACTGAAACTCGCGCGCTGTGAGCGCCAACTCTATCGCGCCGTGGCGTAAGGTGCGCCTCGCCCGATCGAAACTGAGTGAGCCAATGGTGCTCGCTTGTTCGTGTCCTGCGGCGCGGCGGTGCAAGGCATCGACTCGCGCGAGCAACTCATCGAAGTCGAACGGTTTCACCAGGTAGTCATCAGCGCCGCTTCGCAGTCCCAGAACGCGTTCGCCTAGGCTTCCACGTGCCGTGAGCATGAGTACAGGCGTGCGGTTCCCACGTTCACGCAGCAGCCGGAGCACAGACAGACCGTCCAGATCTGGCAGCGACCAGTCGAGCACGATCACCTCGTAGGCGATGTTTTCCACTTGCGCGAGCGCTTGTTTGCCGGATCCACAAATGTCCACAACGTGGCCTTCTTCATCGAGCCCACGTTTGAGTAGCTCGGCCATCTTTGGCTCGTCTTCTACGAGGAGAATCTTCACGAGAGCACGGTAGCCGTTCGTGTGTCGTCAGTCGACCGTCGTCGGTAGGTGAGCGGGTAAAGCACCGGGAGAACCAAGAGTGTAAGCAAGGTTGAAGTCACGAGCCCTGCGACGACGACGGTGGCTAAAGGGCGCTGCACTTCGGCGCCTACGCCTTGTGAAAGCATCATGGGGACGAAACCTAGCATCGCCACAAGTGCCGTCATGACGACCGGTCGCGCTCGGGAGATGGCTGCATCATGCGCAGCGACCCGAGGAGACGCTCCATGCCGCTGGTTCTTCAGCGTTTCGCTCAGCAGCACCACGCCGTTCATGACGGCGACGCCGCTGAGCGCGACAAACCCAACGATGGCGGCAATCGACAGGGGCATGTCGCGCAGGCTCAGCGCGATGATTCCGCCCACAGAGGCGAAAGGAACTTGGGTGGCAATGACGAGCACGGGACGCACATGACGAAACGCCAAAAACAGCAACGCCAAAATCGCAAGAAGGGCGAGTGGGACGACAATCTTCATACGCGCCTGCGCGGCTTGTAGCACTTCGAGCTGACCGCCCCAGTGTAGCGAAAAGCCCGAAGGCAGTACGAGGTCGCGCGCCACAGCTGCCTGGGCCTGCCCCACGACTGATTGCAGGTCACCTCCACGCACGTTGAACCCGACTACGACGCGGCGTTTGCCATCATCGTGCTGCACTTGGCTCGTCGCAACCACGTTGCGAAGCTGCGCCACACGTTCGAGCGCTACGACGCCTTTGGCGGTGGTGATCGGTGTGGAGCGCAAGCTCAGCGGATCGAGCGGCGCCTCCAGCCGAACCATGACGGGAATGTCACGTGGACCCCGGTAGGTCGTTGCTACCCGCACGCCCGAACGCAGCGCCTCCACGGTTTGCAGCACGACGAGTGGTTGCAGATCGTATTGAGCAAGCGCCAAGGCGTCAGGCTCCACGTCGAACAATGGCACATCTGGTGCAGAGAGGACCTTGCTGTCCGTCACGCCTGGAATGTTTGCCATGCTCTGCTGAGCGCGTTCGGCGAGCCGCCGCAGCTCGGTAAGGTCCTCTCCAAACACGCTGAGCACAACGTCCATGGGCGCCCCGCCAAGCAACTCATTGAAGCGCATTTGAATGGGCTGCGTGAACGCAGGCGCTGAGCCTCCTGCTTCGCGTTCAATCGCGTGCGCCGCAGCCTCAATGATGTCCGCCGTCTTGCGTCCTCTGGCCCACTCGCTCTTCGGTTTGAGTGAGATGAACACGTCTGCTTGCTCGAAGCCCATCATGTCGGTTGCAACGGCGGGGCTGCCAATACGCGACGCCACCGAATACGCTTCCGGCACGGCTGCGAGCACTGCGCGTTCGAGCACAACGCCCCTCTCCATGGCGCCCGCAAGGCTCATGTCTGAGTCGCGCGTGGTTTGAACGACCAAATCTCCTTCATCGAGCTGCGGTGCAAGCTCACTCCCTGCGCGCGAGAACAACACGCCGCCCAGTGCTAACATCACGACGAAGCTGGCCACCACCATCAGCGGACGCGTCTCTGCTTTGGCGAGGAGCGGCGGGTAGAGGCGCCGCAAACCGCGTACCAACCATGGTTCATTTGCGGGTACGTCATCGTCGTCGAGCCACGTTGTTACCGCTGCTGGCACAAAGGTGAGCGAGGCGAGCAACGCGGTCGCGAGCGCAAAAACTACAGTAAGCGCCATGGGCCTAAACATATGACCATCGACGCCGCTGAGCGTGAGAATGGGCACGTATACAATCATAATGACGAGTACGGCGAAGAGGACAGGCGACGCCACATGCTCTGCGGCGGCGGCCGCTCGCTTGCGAAACGTCGAATCGCGACTCGCATGCGCGGTGGCATGAAAAACGCCTTCCACCATGACCACGGCCCCGTCGACGATCAGTCCAAAGTCCACGGCGCCAAGGCTCATCAAATTTCCAGGCAAGCCGAGCAACGTCATCAATGTTGTGGCGCCAACCATCGCCAAGGGAATCACGGCGGCGACGATCAGACCCGCGCGAAGGCTGCCGAGCAGCAAGAACAAGACGAAGACAACGAGCGCACCGCCTTCGAGTAGGTTTTTGATCATGGTGCCGAGCGTGAGTCCCACCAGAACGCTGCGGTCGTAGACCACGTCGATTCTCACATCGTCTGGCAAGAGCTTACGCGCCGCGGGCATGGCGTCGTGGACGCGCGTCATCACCTCCCGTGCGTTGGCACCGCGTAGCATTTGCAACATAACGTAAACCGTTTCGCCATTTCCGTTTTTCGTTGCTGCGCCCAGTCTGGGAAGGGTGCCTTCTCGCAACGAAGCAACGTCGCTGAGGCGAACGCCGCGGTCGAGCATCAGCGCGCCGAGCTTTGCTGGATCGCTTGGCAAGAAGCCGCCGCGCAGCAGCGTTTGTTTGTGGCCTGCGTCGAGACTTGCGCCTGCGACTCCCGTGACGCTCTCGCTGAGCAGGCGCGTGACTTTCTCTAGCGTTTGACCACGTTGTGCGAGACGAACGGGATCTACCACCACTTCGAAGGTGCGTTTGGCGCCGCCCCAGGTGTTGACCTCCACAATGCCCGGTACGCGTCGTAATTCAGGTGCAAGACGAAGCTCGACCATCTCTAGCAGTTCGGACGGCGTGCGCATGTCACTGCTCACTGTGAACTGAAAGATCTCTCCAAGACCGCCGCTCATGGGGCCAAGCTCTGCTGCTTCGACGCCTGGTGGGAGCGAGACGTTCGTGAGTCGTTCCTGTACCATCTGCCGCACGCGATATGGATCGATGTCGTCGTCGAACACAGCGGTGATACCCGAGAGGCCGTAGCGCGAGCTGCTGCGATGCGTGACTAAACCAGGAAGTCCGCCGAGTGAGAGCTCGAGAGGTCTGGTGACGCGGCGCTCTACTTCTTCTGGAGTGAGTCCAGGTGCGCGGGTCAGAATCTGCACTTGGTTGTTCGTGAGATCTGGCATTGCGTCGAGCTTCAGGCCCGCGCTGAGCCACGCGCCCGCAATGAGAAACAGCGCCCAAGTGAACAGCACGAAGCGCGCATGCGCGGTCGACCAAGCAACGAGCTTTGCGGTCATGGTGTGCTCCCGTGCGGTGCTGCGCTGACTTTGTCACCAACCTTCAAGGTACTCACAGCGATAATCGCTTCTGCTGCCGAACGGCTGATCACCTCGACTTTCACTCTCGCCCCAGACTCGAGGACCAATTCGCTCCCGCTCGTGAGGGCCGCGCTGGGCACAAGGAACCACTTCTGCTGCGGCCGCAGTTGAACGCGGCCGAACGTTCCGGGTTGCCAGTCTGCATTGGCTGGCACGACGAAGTGCGCGCGAAA
>JBIKMD010000637.1:0-4010 GCA_044359465.1 Myxococcota bacterium | reverse complement strand
AGACGCTCGCGAGTGCGTTCGCCAAGAAGGAGTGGCCGAACGTGAATCCCTCTGCGCTGGTGAATGCGTTTGCGTACACGCGTGCAAAAGAGGACGTCGAGCTGCAGGTGGAAATTGGGCCTTCACCTTGGAGCTCAGACACACGCCTTGTGCGCGTGTATGTGAGCGCAGCCATAGAAGCGCGTGAAGCGGCGCTCACCGTGTCGTTCAATGAGGAACGCGTGATGTCCTATCGCCGCATTGCCGAGCCCGGCACGCCCGGCCAAGGGTCAGACACGCTCGCTGCCGGAGGACAGTTCACTGCGTTGTTTGAGATTGTGCCGCTGCAGCGCATTGGTGCGGTGCTGCGCGAGGACTCCGTTTATGCGAACCTTCGCTACGTCGATGGAATCGGCGAGCGCCGCACGTTGCAGAAAGAAGGCCTCGACAAGACACGTGCCTTCGATGCCATGTCGAATGACTACCGTTTTGCTGCCGCGGCGGCCTGGTTTGCGCTCGAAGCGAAAGGGGGCGTGAAAAGCGACGGGCTGGTGACGCGTTTGCAGCGGGTGATGGCTACGGCGTCTCGCGCGCTCGGCACAGAAGCGCGTGAGGAGCGCGTCGCTTTTGTCTCTTTGGTCAGAGCAGCAAGCGATCAAGCACAGAAAGTGATCAGAAACGATCACCAATGAGTGGGGTGTGATCAGCTTTGATCAGCTCGCTGCGAGCAAACATGGAACCATGACAATCATGCGTGGCCAGGTTTCACGATCGTGACGTAAGCTCAGATGATGCAGTTGATGGTTTTTGTATTTTGCTCAGTGATGTCGAATGCTGCTTTGGAACCTGCGCGCGCCGAGGTGCATAGTGCAGCGGTCGAGCAAGAGGATGAGACCGACTATCCGTTTGCCAAACGGCGCTCACTTCTCTTCAAGCACCCAGTGCATCGGGATGGTTTTCACTTCCAAGTGATGTTTGGAGTTGGCGGCGGCGTGCCCAATACGGACGGTCTGCACCACGCCATGGAAGTGGGCGGCACGTTCAAGAATGGTTTCACGCTCGCGCTGCTACACACCTTCGTTCAGAACAAAGGGTTCATTGGCAAAGACAAAGGTCCAGATCTGATGGGCGGCTGGATGGTCGAGCTCAAATTCCCGGTTGGCTTTCCCGAGTTCGAGCTCAAGTTTGCGATTGGGCTTGGTGGGCTGCATGATCAGTCTAACGGCTTGCGCGCCATTCCCGGTGTGGGGTGGGCGTACGGGATCGATTTTCATCTTCCTTTTTTCCGCCGATCTGGCGCCACTGTTGGTTTGACCTTCGTGCATTCGTTCGTAGGTCTCGATCACTACTTCACAGCTTCAGTGGGCGCTGGATACACGTTCTTCTAGGGGTTTGGACGTGCGCCCTTAGTTGTGCGAAGACCTTTCCGTGTTGCGAAGTGATCGCGCGCTCCTAGACGCGTTTAGAAGAGGCGAGCCTGACGCGCTTACCCGCGTCTATACCGAGTACGTCGACGACGTGGCGCGCATCGTTCGTCATGGATTCATTGTAGAGAATGGCCGCGTGCGGGGTGAAGTGGCTGCCGCCGATCAACGTGATGTCGTGCAAGAAGTGTTCATGCGCGCCTTCGCCGAGAAAGCACGTCTCGCGTACGATGGACTGAATCCGTATCGGCCGTACTTACTGCGCATTTGCAAGAACTTGATGATCGATCGGGCGCGCGCTCGCTCTCGGATTGTGCCTCTGGAAGAGCAGGATCGTTTAGGTCGGCCTATCGACGAGTGGCTCGCGGACGACAAGCTTCCGGATGAGGAGAACCTCGACCTCGATCCCGAGTGGCGTGCGCTCGTGGCGCTGACCAGCGAGTTTTGCAAGACGCTCGATGCCGAGGCGCGGGAATTCGTTCGCTTGCGCTACGAGTTGCAAGGATCGCAGTACGATGTGGCGGACGCTATGAAGATTACCCGCCGCCGTGTTCGTACCTTGGAAGAACGGGTGGAAAAGGGTTTGAAAAAAGCGCTCGCGAGTAAAAGGAGCAAGGTGTCTGCGGCGATGGTTGTGCTGCTGCTTTGCGCGCTCGGTGCGGAGGGACGGGGAATCGTGCGGGAACAGGGCTCGGCCGTGATGGGCGCGCGATCAGGTGGAAGCGCGGTTTAGGGACGAAGTCCCCGTGCGAAGATCGAGCTCGGATGAAAGACCGACGCCGGCCACGGCCACTCGGCTACGACTACGCGCTCGAGCACGGCCTCGATCTTGATGCTGGAGATTTGGTGCAATCGCGTCTGCTGGAACCGGCCAAGTAACGCGCAAAATAGTATCTAGTTCGCCATCGCAGCTGCTTTGCCCATGACATCGGCTTCTATCGTGCTGAACTCGCGCGCGCTCGTGTCATCGCAGGCGGCCATGACGAGTGTCTCGATTCTTAGAGTTGCCTTCCGACTCAGCGTGCGACGCCGGTGAAGGTGAAGGTCGAGCCAGCGGTCGCGTAACCATGGACAAGCACGAACACTTTAGCCGGTGCGGCCAATTGCACTGCGCACAGCTCAGTCGAGCCGTCTTCGTATGGGCGGCAGTCGTAGGTCGTCAGGTTTGGTGCCGAGCCGGTGCGCACGTAGAGGTCCGCGTCGCCGCCGGAAACGACGCCGGCCGGGGCGATTGAGAACTCGTAGCGTCCGGCGGGAAGCAGCGGCGTCTCGAAGCGCCACTCGGCGTTCTTTGCGACCGTATCGGTTGCAGTGTGGCCGGTCCAAGGCGCTGGACCCGTGACAACGGGACCTTCACCGCGGCCTTTGAGGATGTACGACGCCTTTTGCGCCGAGTAGCCCACAACGTTCACGAAGACTTTTTGCGTCGAAGCTAAGGTGACCTCGCAGGTTTCCGCCGAGCCGCTCGCGTACGGGCGGCAATCATAAGTCGAGGCCGTGGGCGCTGCACCTACGCGCACATAGAGGTCCGCGTCGCCACCGGGCGCGGCGGGATTGTGCGCAAGCGTGAACGTGTATTTGCCGGGCGCAAGATCGATCGTCGTGTAGCGCTTCGTTTCGTTTTTCGCGACTTTGTCGGTGGCATCGAGACCAGCCCACGCGTTTATGTTGGTGGGACCCGTTGGGCCCGTAGGCGCGCCGTAGCCAGGGAAAAATACGTTGTCTTCTTCGCCGGTTGCCAGCACGATCTGCGAGCGATCGACCGCCTTGAACATTTGGTCGTAGGTTTTTGGGTTCTCCAGATCTTGCAGCGCCTTGATCAGCGCAATCATGTTCTCTGCGTTGGCGTGGAAGTAAGACGGCATGCCGTTAGTGATGAAGTCGAGGTACTTGGTTCCCTTTGGATCATCTGGGTTCAGCGCCATCTTGGTTTGTGCCAAGTAGCCATCGACGTACGCGAAGGTATCGCAGCCGTTCATGAACACGATCTGATATTTGCCTGCGACGAACTTACCCTTACGCACGAGCGCGCGAACGTTTTGGCCAAGACCGGCATGGCCGTTGTAAGCGATCAAGTCCGCGTTGGCCGAGAGCTGGCTGTAGCGCGCGTCGAACGACGCGGGTGCCGATGCGATGTTGTCCACGAGCAGCGCGGTGATCGTGAGGCGACGACCATTGGCGCGTGTCACCGTGAAGGATACGTCTGGGTTTGCAACACCTGGGCTGCTCGAGACGTTTGCCGGGGTCGAGACCAGACCGGGACCAAGCTGCGATTTCACATTCGAAACGAACTCGTTGTAGGCGGCCACACCAGCGTCAGCGTCGGTCGTGGCGCCATCTTCGTACTTGCCAAAAACCGCCACCACGTCGAGCGCTTGGTCTTCCCAAATCTTGTGGAACTCTGGGTATTTTCCAGACGTGTTCTCAGTGCTCACGCCGATCGAGACGGTCGAGGTCACGATGTCTGCGGCGTCGAGCGCGCAGCCCGAGATGTTCGGGCGGTAGTAGTACCACATGCTGCCGGCGTCGACGTCATGCGCACCGTGGTCGACGCACTTGCTCTTGTACTTGGTGGTGAACGCCTCGAAGCCCGCTTGGTCGGCCTGG
>JBIKMD010000636.1:0-4016 GCA_044359465.1 Myxococcota bacterium | reverse complement strand
AGGAGTTTCAACCCACCTGTCCGCTTTAGAACAGAAGCTAGCGCACGTACCGGAGCGCCTTGTCTCGAACGAAACTCCGAATCGAAACCCAGCCGAGCAAAAGCCCGGTATGTCTGGTCTCTCTCGAAAGTGACGTCAAAGTCGTTCCCATCGCAGAGTGCGACTATCTGTTGATAAGTGACGAAGTTGAGAGATTTCCAAATTTCGTCCATGCGCAGACGTGTGGCGACCATCTGGGTCAAACGCGGACGAAACGGCACAAGTGGGAGACCCACATGTGGTTCGTAAGGAATCAGGTAGTTCGGGCAAGTGTGCTTCATGACTCCGCGCTTATCGAGCACTGCCTTCATTGCTAGAAAGGCCTGCGCAAGATCACGGACGTGTTCTAGGACATTCACGGAATAGACCACATCGTGCTTACCATGATCCTTCCCGAGATCTTCCACAGGCAAACGCAAAAGAGGAACCTCTACTGCAAAAAAGTCAAAAACCAACCGGCACAGCTTACCAAAACGGTCATAGCCAGCCGCACCGGGCTCCAAAGCGGTGATGTTGACGTTGTGAAGACGCAAGTACGCGCTGAGGGCACCAATACCGGCGCCGATCTCGAGGACTCGGCCAGATAGGTCAATGCCTTCCAGTAGAGAGACGCCAACAGTGAGCTCGTTCGCATAAAGAGAGAGATTTTTCTTCAGCCATGCAAGCTCGTCGCCAGAAAGATGCTGCTCCGCATGCACGAAAAACGCGGGAGAGCAAAGTCTTGAGATGAACGCTGTGGGCGTAACTTTGAAATCGCTCACCTGCACGCGCGCAGCTGGCCCTGTGTTCTTGTCCGGCATCAAACTCCCCCTCATTTCATCGCCACTACCGCGAAATCTTGCGCTCCAAACGCTTTTTCTACCAACGCATTAATGAGCGGCGAAGTGCTTTGATTGCTCCTTTGATCTGGAGGTAGCGAATCATGCAAGGGCCAAAGCTCTACCTTGCGGAAACCAGCATTTTCGGCGAAAAACGCAACGGTGTCAGGATAGAGCGGGCGTTTGTGAGTTGGGTCGCTCCAGAAACTGCTCGCACCCACGAGCAAGTTCTGAGGATTCGGAGTTTCTACAATCAGTAGCCCGCCCTCTTTGAGGGCGCGCACCGAGTCGGCAAACAGTTTCAGCAACGCACCAAACGGGATGTGCTCAATGAACTGTACTCCTATAACGGCGCCCAATGAGTCTGCAGCGGCGCTCGCCACTACCCGCAGTGCGTCATCGAGAGTCACGTCTAGACCCAAGTCGCGGCACTGTTTGACCATTCCAGGATTGGAATCGACACCACGGCCGCGCAAGCCCGCTTGCCGCAGAAGCTCCAAGAGCTCTCCCCGCCCCGGACCAAGCTCAAGAATAGGGGAGTCAGATTTGCCGACCCCCTGACCACGGAACACTTCGACATAACGACTGACCCTTGCCTTGATGTCGTCACGCGAGCCCCGAAATCGATTTTCGAACTCGATGTACACATCGTCCGGAATACCAGCACCAGCGGCGTCCCCACGAAATCGTGCGTTAGCCGCAAAGAGCTGTTCCGTAACACTCGTCACTCGCGTCGACAGATCCTCGATGGCACGAGCTGCTTGCTTTGCAGTTGCGGCATGAGCATCGTTTGCACGCTGCAATGCTTCTTCGGCACTGGCGAGTCGCGCATTGAGCAATTGAATCGCGTTCTCGAACTCTGGCCCCTGCGACTGGTTGAAACGCTCCCATTGCTGCTCAACGCGACTGATTGAGGCCACGCTCGCTTGCAGATGACGAATCAAGTCCGCGGACACATGCACCATGGCGTTGTTAAAATGACGTTGGTCGCGCGCGATGAGCTCCCCTGCCCTTAGGATCAACTTGGCGGCGGGCGTCGCAATCAGACGCATTAGGCCGCGAACTTTCCTCATCTCAGGCACTTTAGAACCCACGTCAGCGAGGGCCTGGGCGTCACGCAAATGGCCCTCCGCCAAATCGATATGCCGTCGATCGACTTTCGTCTCTGCTCGCACACGCGGCTCTCGCCTGGAAACGGCGGGGCTGGTTCGGATAGCCGCACTTAGCTCGCGTAGCCTGCGCAGCAAGCGTTCCTTGTCAAAATCTGCGTTTTCCGAGTCCTGACTCATGTTTCACTCGCTGACAAAAGCCCACTTTGCAGAGGCTGTTCTTTTTCGGGCGAAGGCATGGACTGACCAGCCGAGCTTGCGGAAGCTCGAAGCATGGCGAACAACCGCTGGGCGGTCACGCTCCATTCATGATCTGCAAGCCATTGGTCGACTAGCTCCACTTTCGCTTCACGTTGTTCTCGATTCAGTAACAAGTCAGAAAGCCCCGTGGATATGGCGGAAGTGGAGACGCCCGGCAGGGAATGCACGACGGACGCAACGTCCGCAAAAATCGGAAGAGGAGTACAGACGACGGGCCGCCGAGAGGAGAGTCCAAAACGAACAGCCCCGCTGGCCGACTCACCGGTCTCTTGGTACGGATACACAACGAGGTCAGCAGTCTGAAGAAGCGCAATCGCTGAATCGTCCGGCAGAAAGTCATCAATCATCGTAACGGACTTAGCCAATCCGAGCGCGTCGACCCTTGCCTTCAAATGGGCAGCCAACGCGTCGGACTCAGCCACCGGATACTTTGCGTTGACCATCAACAAACGCACATCACCAACACGTCGGACGATGTCAGGCATCGCTTCAACTAACAGGTCGAGACCTTTGTGCGGGAGCAAGAAGCCATAACTCGCTATGATCATGCCGGTACTGCGAACTCCAAGCACCTGTCTTGCGCTGGACAGTGAGCGCTCAGAGCCTCGCAGGACACCATGGGGAAACAAGGAGACGTTCTCCACTAGTCCAAACGCCTTCATGCGATTGAGGTCAGGAAGCGCGTGAACGAGAAGCCGATCCGCCATGGCTAACTCTGGGACAATCTCGCGCAAAGATGTTTTGAGATCGGGCTTATCCACATCTTTTGTCGAGTGAAAGTCGATAAAAACAACCTTATTTCGCGCTTTCAGCTTGCGGATCAAACCACCGAGCGCGCGAACTTGGAAGAAACCGAAGTTGAACTGGATGATGACGGAATCGCAATCCTCCACTTCCGCTTCAAGCTGTGACAGATCTCCGCTCGAGTAATCGGTCCAGCATCGACTAACATTCGCGGCATCTGGTCCCAGCAGTTTGTCATTCTTGCTTGCCAGGATTCGGAGATCAATGCAGCCAGGCAACGCTTGCTCGATCAAAAATCGGGAGTATTCCGCTATCCCGCATTTGGTGTTCCACGAAGAGACCCAGCCTAAGCGCATTGCGCCGGCGAACGAAGGAGAGGACGCATGGACAACGTCGACCGCGTTCATCACTCGCTTGGCGACCTCCTGCCAAGAGTAACGTGTTTCGATGAGCGACCGTGCATTCGCAACCCGCTGGCGTTTTTCGTCAGAGTCACTCACGACGGCAAGAAGCTGTTCAACCAGCGAACCAACCCTGGGCTCCATCCAGACCGAATCGAAACCTGCCACGTGCGAGGTAGAGTACGCGAAATCTGAGCGGATCAGTCCAGCGGTCGCATCCGTGCAAAAGTCGCTCTGTCCGCCCCAATCGGTCACGATCACCGGTAGGTTGCGAAGCATCGCTTCGGCGAACGGCAACCCAAACCCCTCACCCCGGCTGGGTCCGATGAGCGCGTTGGCACGAGCATAGAGCTCTGCGAGCTCCGTCTCCGGCAAGTCTGCATTGATGAGCTCGACGCGTGGTGCATTGGGAAGAGCGCGAAATCTCTCGATTTCCCGCTCCCAGTTGTGGTGAACGTTTGGAAATGTTTTGATGACGAGTCGAACGTCGTCCGTCGCGTGAAAGGCCTCTCCATAAGCGGCGAGTAATACATCGACTCCCTTGCGCGGAAACCCAGACGAGATATGCAAAAACGTAAAAACGTCGGCAGAGACCATTGGCGAGCGCGGAGGTCGCACAGCGCCAACGCCGTTACCTGTGATGA
>JBIKMD010000635.1:0-4017 GCA_044359465.1 Myxococcota bacterium | reverse complement strand
CTACAGTCCCTCGCCTACACTCCGCAATCCGGTGGCGCGCTTCATCATTGAGGCCGAAGACAACGACAGCCCCATTCAGGACGTTTGCCTAAAGAGTAGCGTTGCCGCGCCAACTGCTCCCTCGGCGAATGATGCGTGTTGGATTTCGATCACCAATCCCGTGCTCTCGCTTACGAGCACGGCGCGGCCAAACGGATTGCGCATCGCCTTTGACTATCGCTACGGTTTTGCCAAATCGTTCACCTACCGAGTCCATGTTTGGGTGCGCGACGCTGCGGGTCGCAGCTCGGTCAACGCAGCGACTGCCGTCCTTCAGGACTACGTACCACTGCGCTACGACCCCGGAACCCCGCCCACTGTCACAAATGTGTTCGCAATGAGCTCCGACACACCAGCGTGGCCCCTCGTTCCAACCGATCTCGAGGCCACTCAGAACGTACCGGTCTTCATCAAGTGGAAGGCGAGCTTCCCAAACAACGTTGCGCCTAGCGTGGGCCGGGTGTCGTTGTTCTACACTGAGGACGATCTCAGCTACACGTTGATCAAAGCAGACCTTGGCAACGTTGCGACGGGAGGGTGTTCGTTGTCGCTCCCGGATGCCAACGGCGTAGGCGATACAAGCGACAGCTTCAGCGGGTGTTTCGTTTGGGACTCGGCGAGTGCAATTTCACCGCAGGCTTGGGCTAACAAGCCGAACGGTTATTACACTGTTCGTGTCATCGCCACTGACGATCGTGGGATCACCACCGCTCGCGGCACCGTGCCACCACTCAATGCACTCCTTGGTGGGACAAGCGGTCTGCAGTTCCTTGCGGGAAATACCGACCCTGGCATTGGCGGCAACGCGCTCTCTACAGTGTTCAATACCTCGGCCGGCGAGAACACGTGCATGAGTGGCCTGTTTGCAACGAGCTCGCGGGGCGTCGTGTATTTTATCGACCGAGACAACGGTCTTGTGCGCGTAGATCCCAACACCGGCAACTCCGAGCTTCTCGTTCGTGTCGGCGCCACATCGACCGGTGACGGTGGCAACGCAAATCTTGCAACCACCGTCGCTCCGACGCGCGTCTATCTCGATACTTCTGATCGCATCTATCTCGTGGAGTTCCGCAGGCTCCGTCGCATCGACGTTGACGCGAGTGGTGCGCCGACGACAATCGCGACGATTCTCGGAGGTGGCACGATCCGCACAGCGCCGTCGCTGACGTCTGGTATCGCGGCAACAAGCGTGCAGTGGGATTGTCTCGACTGCCCGATCACGGTTCTGCCGAGCGGCGACATCATCACCTATATCAATCCAGGCAGTACGCCGCAGACTGATTTTTATATTTTGCGTTTGCATCAAAGCCCGCCGGCGCCGCTCGAGGTCATCCCGGTGACGGGCGCTGGTTTCGTGGCTGGTGCGCCTCCCGGTGTAGCGGTTCCGAACTCGCTCGAGGCCTGTCACATGGAGCCGCTTGGCGTTGAGTTCGATCCGAACACGAGTGACCTCACCGGCATGTTTTTTAGGGCCGGCGCCTATTCAGGCGAAAACACATCGACTTGTTTTGGTGTGGGCTACGGCATCGTCGAGCTCGACGCGAATGGCGCGGCCAAGCCGGCAGTGATGTCGTACGCTCCGGGATCCGATGCCACCTCTCCTTGCATGGTGCAAAACGGAGCTGACGGACGCCTCTATTGGTGGTCTCCAGATGGCGTTGCCAGTCTGTACCGCTATGAGCGCCCCGCTGCGTGGACGAAGCTGATCGGACAAGCCAGTGGCTCCTTTGACTACTCCAACTGTCCTGACGGCACGCCCGCGCTCAATTGCAGACTGAACATCAAGAGCTTCTACGTGGATGCTCTCGGAGTTCCGTACTTGAGCTCGGAAGGAGAGCTTCGCACGCGCGATGATAACGGCGCGCTCGTCACCATCTACGGCGAGAAGGAATATCTCGGTGATAGCACAGGGGCGAATCCAGACACGCCGTCGTTGAGCGCACGCATTGCGCGCCTGGATCAGGCGCTGCTGTGGCGCGACGGCGGCGGTGATCGCTTGGTGCTGGCTGACATTGGCAACATGCGATTACGGGAAGCGGTGGTTGGCGGCCTCATCTCGACCTTGGCTGGGACCGGTGAACCAGAGAGCGTGGCGGCGAATCCAAGCGTTGCCTACGCGCAACCCGTCACGCTCAGCGTACAGCTTCCGATCGGACTCGATACCCGTAACGGCGATGTCTTCACGACCTACGACAGGCGCAAACAAGGCATTACTCGACTGACCCGGTCGACCGGTCAGTGGGAGCGCGTTGTTGGCTGCGGCACGGCCAACTGCGGCAGTGCGCCTGTTTGGTCTGCGCCCACTGGTGCGACCGGAGCGACATTGCGTTTTATCGAATCGCCGGGCGTTCCAGGCGTCACCAAACCCTACTTTCCGTCGAACATTGGTGTTTTGCGTTCAAGTGGTCGAAACATGCTGGCCTACGTCGTCGGTTACCGCGACACCAACTTTCCTGCTGGTCTCGATGTGTTTCGCGATTACTCGCTCAAGCTGTTTGATCTGGATAACAACTTCGCGGTGACGACGATTGCGCAGACCCAGCTTGGCCCATCAACCACGCCGCCAATGCCCGCAGGCGCAAACCGTTCGGTCACCAACTTGGGTTTTACCAACTGGTTCTATGCTGGGCGGGCACAAAGCGTGTTTGATCCCATTGGTAATCGTTTGCTCTATCCTCGTGCGCACGCCAGTTACGTGCGGACGATCGCATCGCTCCCCTTGAATTTGGATACGGGCGGGCCGAGTTTTGGTGACGCACCCGTCACAGACTACGTCGGAACACCGGCGCTGCCGGACTTCTCTTCCATCGCGTATCGCGAGCAGGGCGGCACTGAGTATCTTTATTACTGCCGCATACCCGCGAACGCCGCGCCGCCGAATGCGAGCGAGTACAAACTCTACGTGCGCAATATGACGACGAACGTGCAGACGCAGCTGCCGTGGCCCATCGCATCCGTGCAGTGCCGCGGCACCAGCTTGCTTTGGGATGCCACTCGCAATTCCCTTATCTTTCCTTACCAACGCAACGGTCTTTGGGGCGTTGCAGAATACGTCAATCCGCCCGTGTACTAGGCTCCTCAGCGTTGAGGTGCGCCCATCGCAGGCTGAACGCACGCGATAAATTCCGCGCGTGACTGCGCCTGCGCTACGCTTTTGAATGCGCGCAGTTCTCTTTGTTGTTTTGCTCGGCGCGTGCCAACGCACGCAGGAAGCCCCAAGCGACATCGCCATCCGGCCAGCCGAAGGCAGTGTGGTTGCACGCGTGGGCAACGTCACGCTCACGGCCGAAGTATTGCGTGCAAGAATGGCCGTCCAGGGTGGAGCAGAGCGTTATCGCGATTCGAAAGAGCTCCGGCAGTTCGTGGACCAACAGGTGCGCTTTGAGCTGCTCGCGCAAGAGGCGCTGCGCCAAGGCATCGATCGTGACCCCGAGGTGCAGGAGGCCGCGCGGCGAGCAATGGTAGACAAGCTGATCGAGCGTCAGCTCGCGAGCCCACAAAACGTGAGCGATGAGGCGGTGCAACGCGAGTATGAACGCAACATTGGCGACTACCGGCAACCCGAACGTGCGCAAGCGGCCATTATCAAGCTAAAGTCCATGGCCGACGCGCAAGCAGCGCTGCGTGGTTTGCAAAGTGGAAAATCAGACGCCATGACCTTCGCCGCGCTGCGCAAGCAGTACGGTGCAGACGAGATGAACCGAGATCTCGAGCTCAAGTACTGGAGCGAGGAGGAGCTGCGCAGCGCGTTTGGAGAAGAGCTCGCCAAAGCGATTTTCTCGGTGCAACAAATGGGAGAGCTCGGTCCCGTGGTGAAGGGCGAGTCGGGTTTTTACGTGTTCAAGCTCACAGGAAAACGCGCCGCCTACCACAGGCCAGTCCAGGATGTGGCCGGCATCATCAAGCAGAAGCTAGCGCGCCAGAGCCGCAACGCCTTGTTCGAGACCTACATCGACCGTTTGCGCAGCACGACCGATG
>JBIKMD010000634.1:0-4020 GCA_044359465.1 Myxococcota bacterium | reverse complement strand
GGACCGGCCTGGGCGTGATGCCGGCAATGTCAGCATCGCAGGCGTTCTACGAGCTGCTCTCTGCGACGAAGAAGTCGAGCATTGGCGTGACGTCGATCGATTGGGGGCAGTATCGCGCGGCTGGGCGCAAGGCGTTTTTCAGTGGTCTTGGACGTCGTCAGGAACTGAAGGTCTCGAGCTCGATTCACGAGCGATTGCTTGGGCTCGGTGAGACGGAGCGCTCAAAGGAGCTGGTTCGCTTCGTCTCGCAAACGGTGTGTGAGGTGCTCGGCGCCAAAACCGTGGCGACGAACGCACCGCTGATGGACCTCGGCATGGATTCGCTGATGGCGGTAGAGCTGCGGGGCCGCCTGTCGAGGGGCCTCGGTCAAGCACTGCCGTCGACCTTGATGTTCGACTACCCAACGGTCGAGGCGATTAGCGGTTTTGTCCTCAAGGAGGTGCTCAAGCTTGGGCCAAGTGGGTCAGCGAGCCCTTCGAAGCGCCCGGTCAAAGCTGGCAAGCAAAGCAAGGTCGCAGTCGTTGGCATGGCAGCGCGTCTACCGGGTGCAAAGGATCTCGCTGAGTACTGGGCGCTACTGCGTGATGGAAAAAGCGGTATCGTGGAGGTTCCGAAGGAGCGCTGGGATATCGACGCCTACTACGACGCCGATCCGGACGCGCCCGGCAAGATGGCAACGCGCTGGGGCGGGTTCATCACACAGATCGATGAGTTCGACCCTGGCTATTTTGGGATTGCTGTTCGTGAAGCGACGAGCATGGATCCGCAGCAGCGCTTGCTGCTGACGCTGACGGTACAAGCGCTCGAGATGGCCGGTATTGTACCGGCGGATCTCAGCGGGACGCGCACAGGTGTATTCGTCGGGATCTCAGGCTCCGAGTATGCGCAGTTGGCCACGCGGGGGAGCGGAGTGCACGCCCACGGTCTTTATGACCACATTGGCAACGCGATCTCGTTTGCGGCCGGACGAATTTCCTACACGTTCGGTCTGCAAGGCCCTGCGTATTCGATCGACACCGCATGTTCATCGTCTCTCGTTGCGCTGCACGATGCGACGAGGGCGATTCAGAATGGCGAGTGCGACATCGCGATCTGCGCGGGCGCCAACATGTTGCTTTCTCCAGAGGCGTCAATTGCGCTCTCCCACATGCACACGCAGGCGCCGGACGGAAGGCTGAAAGCATTCGACAACAGCGCGAATGGATTCGTTCGCGGCGAAGGCGTCGCGGTCATTGTGCTGTGTCGAGACGAAGAAGCAACGGCACGTGGTTACGCCGTGCAGGCGTACGTTCGCGGGAGCGCGGTCAATCAGGATGGGCGAAGCAGTGGCATCACGGCGCCCAACGGACCGTCGCAAGAGCGGGTGATTGGTGAAGCGCTAGAACGCGGGGGTCTTACAAGCCAGGACATCGACTATGTCGAAGCCCATGGCACCGGAACGGAGCTCGGCGATCCGATTGAGGTGACGGCGCTCGGACGGGTGTTTACGAACGCGCGTAGTCCATCACGGCCGCTGCTGATTGGGAGCGTCAAGACGAATATTGGCCATCTTGAAGCTGCGAGCGGTCTCGCCAGCGTAATCAAAGTCATCTTGTCGATGCAGCATGGAGAAATTCCGCCTAGCCTCAATCTCGAACAACCGTCGAGGCACATCAATTGGCTGAGCTATTCTTTGGCCGTCAATACGACGGTTCGGCCGTGGAAGAAGCGAAACAAGAAGGCCGGAATCAGCAGCTTCGGTATTAGCGGCACGAACGCGCACGTCATCATTGAGGAAGCGCCGCAACGCGAGAAAAAACGTGTCGAGAAGCGAGCGTTTGCAACGCTGGTCGTGAGCGCTAAGAGTGAAGAGACGCTCAAGCTGAATGTCGAGAAGTGGGCGAGCTATCTGGAAGAAACGAACGAGCACTTCACGGACATTGCGTATACGGCGCTGCACCACCGCGCGCTGCTCGAGACGAGGCTCGTGCTCGACGCGACAGATACAAAGGACGCGGCGCAGAAGCTGAGGCGCTACCTCAAAGGCGAGCCTTTAGACGGCGTTCGCTCTGCACTAGACGCCAAGACACTCGAATCGCTGAAGGCCGAAGCGAAAGCGGCAGGCGGCGAGCGAGTGGATCTTCCGACGTACGCGTTTTTGCGCAAGCGGTACTGGGTCGACGAGACGCAGAGGCCGAAGCTCGAGGGGGAGAGCACGGGATACGATTTGCTTGGTGCAGAGACCGAGCAAGCAAATGGAAGCACGCGGCGAATTTTTACGAGTGAGCTGAGCCCGAGCTGGCCGAGCTGGCTCAAAGACCACGTCGTTCAGGGTGAAGTGGTGGTGCCGGGAGCGGCGCAAGTCGAGCTCTTGGCTGAAGCGGCAAAAACAGTGCTCGGCGCTGAGCGGGTGACGCTGAAGGAAGTGTCGATAGAGCGGGCGCTGATCGTCAAAGAGGTGATGCGGATTCAGACGGTGGTCGAGCCGGATGGCGCAGTGGTCGTCTACGGCCGTCCGGCGAAGGAAAAGGGCGCTTGGCAAGTCTATGCGCGCGGCCACGTGTCGACATGTAAGGAGGCGAAGCCCGAAGCACAGACGCTGTCCATGCTGGAGCCGGTCGATGAACAAGAGATTTACGGCAATTTTGAAGCGCGCGGCGTGAGTCTCGGCGAGGCTTTTCGAACGCTCATCGCGACAGGTCTCGAGTCCAACGGAACGATTGCGTGCCAGGTCGAGGGCAAACCAGGCGGCAGCCGCTTTGTGGTGTCACCGATGGTGCTCGATGGCTGTTTGCAGAGCATCGCGCTTGCCATGGCGAGAACAGATGGCCTTTCGGAAGGAAGCGACAAGGCGTATCTCTATCTGCCGTTTGGATTTTCGCGCGTGTATGTCTTCAAGGGTGAAATGCCGAAGACGCTGGTTGGGCGTATCGCGCTCGTGAGCGGCCAGCCTGGACGCGACGAGATCGTGAGAGCGAACATCACGCTGACGCAAAAAGACGGCGAAGTGGTGTGCATCATCGAGGATGCGAGCTTCAAACGCGCGCGACAAGGAACGATTACGCAGCAAGCGACGCGCGATGATGCACAGAAATGGTTCTACGAGACCGTTTGGCAAAAAGTCGAGAGAGCGAAAGAGACGCGAGGCGAGGAGCGTGCGTGGCTCGTTGTCAGCGAGAAGAGTGAATCGGAGGTTGCGAATCGCTACGCCGAAGCGCTGCAGAGGAGAGGGGCGCCGGCCAAGATCGTCGACGTTTCGGGGTTGCACGCAGAGAAAGAAAGCGAGGCGGATCGTGGCATTTTGTGGGTCGTCCCGCGTGCAGACGAGTTGGGATCGTCACTTGCAGAGACCGTGCGCACGAGATGTGAGCGGTCGCTCAAAGCGTTGCTGCAGCAGACGCAGGGGCTCATTGGTTCGACCAAGACGCATCTGACGGTGGTGACGGAAGGTGGCACGGCAGCCGGAGGCTCCGTGAAACGGCCATGGCATGCGGGCGTGTGGGGCTTTGTTCGAGTGCTTGGGACGGAGCATCCTGAGTTGTCGCCAGCGCTCATCGACGTGGGCAGCTACGAAGAAGCTGCAAGCGCAATCGCCGACGAGCTGCTCGGCTCCGAACGAGAAGAAGAAGTCGCATTTTATGCGGAGCGGCTCGCTGCGCGTGTGGCACGCGTTCCTTACGAAACGCGAGACAAGGAACGCGCGATTGTCGAGGCGTCCGGAACTTATATCGTGACGGGCGGGCTCGGAGCGCTTGGGCGGCTGACGGCGGAGTGGCTGAGCAAACAAGGCGCAAAGCAGATCGTACTAGTTGGACGCAATGCGCCGAGCGAGGAGGCCAAAGCGAGCATCGAACGCATGCGGCAAGCAGGCGCGGCGGTGGTCGTGGAGACGGCAGACGTCGCGGACGCAGGCCAGCTCGAGGCGGTGGTCAAACGCGCACGGGAAGCAAGCGGAGCGGGACGCATCAGCGGGGTGATGCACGCAGCCGGCGTGCTCGAGGACGCGACGCTCAAAGAACAGAGCTGGGAGAAATTCGAGC
>JBIKMD010000633.1:0-4021 GCA_044359465.1 Myxococcota bacterium | reverse complement strand
CGAGTCCCTGCGCAGCGCCCTCGCGCCCCTCGCCCGGCTGCGGGTCGACGCCGCGGTGGTCGAGGTCACCGTCGAGACCGCGGTGCCGCTCGGGCTGATCCTCAACGAGCTCCTCACCAACGCCTTCAAGTACGGGCTGCGGCCCCGCGGCGCTGTCCCCGGCGCGAGCCCGGGACGCACCGGGGAGCACGACGTGCTGGTGGAGATCGGCCTCGAGGGCGAGCAGCTGCGGGTGGCGGTGCTCGACTCCGGGGACGGCATCCCCGAGGACGTCGTCTCGAACACCACAAGCCTCGGACTGCATCTCGTGCGCGCGCTGAACCGGCAGCTACGCGGCAAGCTCGCGATCGACGTCGACCGCGGGAGCCGCGTCGTCCTGACCTGCCCACGACCGACCGAGCGTCAGTACTTGGGGAATTCGAACCGCGATCCGTGACGAACGTCGACGTGAATGGTGAACCGAGCTCGGAGCGGGCGGGCCGCGGGTAGCGCCGCCGCAGCGTGGGCAACTCGAGACGTCGATCTCGAAGACGTGACGGAGCAGCCAAGCCCAGGGCTTTCTCCGCGGCTCCGGAGCCAGAACGGTCCTGTCCTGCTCGAAGAGCGCGAGCTGCTTCGGTCCCTCGTCGTCCACTTTCGGCACGACCTCCGAGCGCAGCTTCGCGTGCGAGCTCAGCACGCCGTGGTAGCGCACCATGTGGAACCTCGGCGGCGGGATGAGCGCTGCGATCCGCCGCAGCGCACAACGGGGCGCGTAGGTGTTCCAACCATGGGATTTGTAGAAGGGGCAGTTCTTGCCGGGGCTCAGCAGGGGTGAAAACCAGGGGTATTTGTGGCGAATCGGCACGATTTGCAGTCGGCGGGAAAAGAGGAGAGGCCAATCGACAGCCGCTGACGGCGTCAGGACGAGAGAGCGCCTGTGCCCGTTGAAATCGTGCAAGATGGGTGGTGCTGGACGGCGAAAGCTCACGATGTGGGGCTTGGATGAACGACTGGCGGCGGGGCGCGCGGCGAAGCGGGTGCGCCGTGGCCGGAGGCAAGGCCGAGGTGAGAAAGGATTTTGGCGATCACAGCGCGCTCTGTGATCGTCGCGATGATGCGGACGCTTCCTGCGCACTGATCACATTTTTGAAGATCGATGGCGAAAGTCCGCTTGAGCAACTCCTGCCAGCTCATCGTAGATGAAGGCGCTGTCGGGTCATGTGCAGGGTGATTCTTTGCGCGTTTGCGGTGGGTGGCGACACGGACGACTTTGGCGCGGTCTTTGGCGTTGCTGGCAAAGAGACCACAATAGACAATCTCGTGCTGGCGAGGCCTTGGGACAAGCTGTGCAATGCGTCGAATGAAGGCCTGCGGCGAGAAGCGCAAGACGCTGAGGCCATCGCTGAAGGCGCGCTTCATCGCAAAAGTTACGGTCTTGCCGTCGAAGGTGAGCTTGTCGGTGGCGATGGCCGGTCTTAGAACGTAGCGGAAGAGACGCAAGCGTGCCGCCTGGTCGTGGGCCGAAGCACGCGAGGCGCAGTGCAAGGAGAAGCCGCAAAGCACGCTGGCGCTGCTTGAGTGCAGCGAGGCTGGTTGCGTGGGCGCCACGGGGACGCGCATGGCTTCGAGCGTGAGCTGGGCGTCAGGGGTGTTCTCTTCGGGTGAACTCCACTCCTCGGCGGTGATGATACCGCGACGGCGCAGCATCTTGAACAGTTGTGCAACGATGCGCGCGAGCAAGCGATCGGCAGCCTTCTTCTCGACGGCGGGCGTCGCGACGAAGACCGGCTTGCCATCATCGTCATCGCGATACGCGCCATCGACAAATATGGAATGCAGATGCGGATTCAAATTGAGCGCGGATCCAAATCGCTGCGCGACGCACAGGCCGGCTGTACGTAGTGCTTTACACATCGCAATCGCGCGCGCCGTCCTGCGATACAACCCGGAGACAGCGCGCAAGAACACCGCGCGCACGGCCGAGAGGAGCTTTGGGTCGCGCGCAACCAAGAAGCGAAGCTGAATTGGCAACGTCAATACAAACTGCCGAATCGGCACAAGAGGCACGACGTGATCGTCGAGATGATACGCGAGCTCATTCATTTTCCTGCCGACGCAAGACGAGCAAACGCCTCGTCCCTTACATGAGAAACCGACGACGCGCTCGTGCTTGCATGAGCCGCAGACGACGCGCACGAAGCCTTTGTGAACGTCGCCGCAGTCAATTATCGCTTCGAGCTCTCGCCAGACAAAACGAGGCAGATAGACCTCATCCGCGTCGAGCGCCGCGCGCGTGCTCTTCAGCGAATGCACCAAAATCTGGCGCAGCGCGGTTCTCTCTGGTTGGCGGGGCCGATACAAAGCCCGCCGCACGCAGCAAGAACCTGACAATCAGTGAAGCAGCGCAGATACCAGGTTGTGATCATTGAGATCGACTGCATCGCGTCGACACGTGAGTCGTCGCGCCGAGCGCTCCTCAATCGGTCAACTGGCAGCATATACGAATAAGCGTGGCTGAAATTTCACCGACTGTGCGGACAAACTCAAACGTGGTGTCGTTCGACTCAGCGGACGGTGGCCAGATACAAGCTGGCGATGCCCAACGTGAGTGGGATGCAGCGAACCTCGCTGGCGCCGTTATCGAGCAGCACCTGCAAGAAGCGCTCGCCACAGGGAAAAGCGGCCACAGACGCTGGCAGGTATTGATAGGCGGCGCCCTCACCAGAAACCGCGGCGCCCACGCGGGGCACGATGTGGCGGCAATACACGCCGTGTAGGGCGCGCACGACTCCCAATGACGGCGTGGAGAGTTCGAGGATCGCCAACACGCCGCCGGGACGTAGCACGCGGAGGAGCTCCAGCAGGCCTTGCTCGAGGTGCTCAAAATTGCGCACGCCGAACGCGACGGTAACGGCGTCGTAGCTGTCGTCCGCTTCGGGCAGCGCCTCACCGTCCGCGCAAAATAGGCGCACGTTCACGCCGGCGCGGGCCACCTTGACGCGGCCCACCGCAAGCATGTGCTGCGAAATGTCTACGCCGCTGACCTCGGCGATCCCTGCTTCGGCCAAGGCGATTGCCAAATCTCCAGTGCCGGTGGCGACATCGAGAACCCGCCGGGGCTGAGCAAGCAGCACTTCGCGCAACAAACGGCGTCGCCATCGACGGTCGATCCCGAGCGACAACAGTCGGTTCAGCTGGTCGTAGCGGGGCGCGATGCGATCGAACATTTCCTCCACGCGTGCGCGCTTGCTGTTCCCTGGATATTGAGGCCGGACTTGATCATGGTCGAACATAGGATTACACCATTCAAGTTCAAGCAGTCTTGAACCCTATGAACGGAGTTCCCATGAATACGCATGATGTGCAACGTCTCTTTCGCACCATTGACGACATGAACGCCGATGCCTTCGTTTCGTTCTTCACCCCCGAGGGAGCCTTCAAGTTTGGCAACTCCCCTGCGGTGAGGGGCAAGGCCGCAGTGCACGGACTTGTGGACGGCTTTTGGAAGTCCATCGCCGGATCGCAGCACAAGCTGCTGCACCTGTGGAACGACGGCGATGACGTCGCTGTCCACGGCGAGGTTACCTACACCCGCAAGGACAACAAGTTGGTCACCGTGTCATTCGTGAACGTCTTCAAGATGAAGGGCGACAAGATCGACAGCTATCTGATCCATATTGATAACGGCCCGCTGTTCGCGCCATGATTCAGCACAGGCTGCAAAACAGACCTTTTTGGCACAACGAGCTTCTGGCGCTGCGCCCCGCATGAGACGGCAGTCTTATTCCCATGTAGCGATTCCAACACACGCCGTCACACATCCCTGGCCGAGCGTTCCCCGATCATTCCCTTGCGGCTCCTTAGCAAAGACGGGCAAAATGTGCTCTTACGACGCACATACGACGCACTAGATCGAGACACCGAGCGTAAGATGTCCGAACGTACGATTTGCGCATTGAGCGGTTCAAGCACGGCGCAACGTGAGACCTTGGGCACAAGATTTTTCGTGTGTTTGGGCTGAAATCGACGATTTTGCTGC
>JBIKMD010000632.1:0-4027 GCA_044359465.1 Myxococcota bacterium | reverse complement strand
CGCCAGACCGAGGCCGCGCAGCAGCAGCTCAAAGACATTCAACCCCCGGCCGGCGCCGAGCGTCATAGGGAGAAATTGCAAGATTTACTCAGCGAAAGCGCAAAATTACTGAGTCGCGAACGCGACGCCCTGCAGAGAAAAGATCCAGAAGCGCTTAGCTTATTAGTTGCGAACGCCCGTCATTTGCAGGCAAAAGCCAAAGCCTTAGAGGCCGAGCAAGAAGAATTGGCCAAGAAGATCAAATAACGGGCCAAATAATAGGAATCGGCCCCCTACTTGAGGTAGACGCGGGGGATTCATGTGTACGGTCGTTCTAGCGCTAGATGTTCACCCTGACGCTCCGCTCATCGTCGCAGCCAATCGCGACGAGTGGTTGGCGCGACCCACCGCCCCTTTTGGCATTCTGCAACAGAGTGACCACGGCGCCATTTATGGCGGGCGTGATCGCACTGCAGGCGGAAGCTGGGCTGCGTTCCGGGCCGACGGCGCCATGGCGTTACTCACCAACATTCGTCCGGGTGGCACCCGCGACAACACCAAGAAGAGCCGCGGCGAAATCGTCGTCGAGCTGCTCAAAGAGCAGACCGCCGAGAAGATGCGCGACAAAATGAGCGGCTTCGACCCTAAAGCCTACAATCCGTACAACGTGTTGTTTGGCAAAGGTGGCACCTGGTTTTTTGCGAGCGCCGAGGGCACGGCAGGCATCACGCCCGTCGCCAAAGGTGTCCATGTGCTTGGCAACCTTTCGCTCGACGCCGATTCGGACGAGAAAACCAAACGGATCGTTGGGCTAGAGGAAAAGCTGAAACGCGCGACGCTTCCCACAGCGCGCGACGTGCTGCTCGACCTGCTCGCCAATGAATTTTTCGTCGATGCCGGTCCCTACGGCACGCGCTGGTCGATGTACTACGCTGGCAAACACGACCGCATCGATTCGCTCGAAATCAACGAAGCGCCTCCAGGACCATTCGAAAACAAACGTCTGCGATGAGCGATCATCCCATGACGCCTGCGATCCGCGTCCTTCGCGCGGAGCACGTCACTTTCACGCCTCATGTCTTTGCCTACGTCGAACGCGGCGGTACGGCGCACTCGTCGAAAACCTTGGGTGTCGACGAGCACGCCATCATCAAAACGCTGATCTTCGAAGACGAACACAAAGAACCGCTCTGCGTGCTCATGCACGGCGATCGCGAGGTCTCAACCAAGACGCTTGCGCGCCTCATTGGCAAAAAGGTGATCAAACCCTGCGCACCAGAGGTGGCAGAGAAACACTCGGGCTACAAAGTGGGCGGCACGTCGCCGTTTGGTCTACGCAAAGCCCTGCCCATCTACATGCAGCAGTCCATTGGCGAGCTGCCGATCATGTACATCAATGGCGGCGGCCGCGGTTTTTTGGTGGCGCTCGCACCGAGCGAAGCCGTACGCGTGCTCAAACCAACGCTCGTTGACGCAGCGGTGATCCCCTAGAGCGTCAGGATCGCAACAAAGGTGCGCAGAGGGCGCACGGAGTCGGCGCAGCGTGTGTCGACGCGATTCACGGCAAGATCAGCTCAATAGTAACGCTTGACGTTATGCATGCGCACCGTTACTATTTCACGTGTTCAGATCTTTCGCTGACGCAAACACTGAAGCCCTGTTTCACGGAACGCCGGTAAAGCAATTCGTGAACATAGCGGCTGTGGCCAGGCGAAAGCTTCTGCAACTGGAGATCGCGGGTCGTCTGCAGGATCTGCGTGTGCCACCAGGGAATCGCTTGGAGCCCCTGAAAGAAGCACGACGTGGTCAGTACAGCATTCGTATCAACGACCAGTGGCGAATTTGTTTTCGGTGGAGTGATGGGAGCGCGCATGATGTTGAGATCGTCGACTATCACTGAAATGGAGCCGTCATGAAAAAGCTAAAACCTGTGACACCCGGTGAGCTCTTGTTCCAAGAGTTCATGGAGCCACTAGGCATCACGCGCTACCGACTCGCAAAGGAGATTGGTGTTCCCGCACAACGGATAGGTGACGTGGTCGCAGGAAAGCGCGCAATTACGGCAGATACGGACCTTCGACTTTGCCGTTTCTTTGGTTTGTCCAACGGCTATTGGCTCCGTGCGCAGGCCAAACACGATACTGAAGTGGCGGAGCGAGCGCTGGGTCCAACGCTCTCCAAGATTCGCCCTTGGGCCGCTTAGCCTAATCCTTCTGTTGTTGAGGCCTATCCTTTGCCCCGGTAGGCGGCGCGCCTTGTTGATGCTGCAGCTCGAGACCTCAGGATCGCCACAAACGCAGTCCGGTAATCGCTGCAAACGAAAACAACACGACGGACACCACAGGCAGCCCCTGCCACACAAAATGCGCGTCACTCAGGGCAAGCGTACCGGCAATGACGAGCGCAGCAAACACCAGCGATTTCTGCTGACGATTGGCGACGGCTTCGCGGCGGCGCTCGATCTCGTCCATGCCTTCGACTGACACCGACACGCGCAGCTCACCCTCTCGCAATTGCCGTAGAATCTCGTTGCCCGACGCCGGGAGCCCGCGCGCGAACTCCGCCATTTTACGCAGATCACCAAACGCTTCTTGGCCGAGCCGTTTGACCGAGTAACGCTCGGCGATCATCTTGATGATGTACGGCCGCGCTTCTTCAATGACGTTGATGTTCGGCGCGATCATTTTGGCCAAACCTTCCGCCGTCACCATCGCTTTGAACATCATGGTGAAGTCGGCGGGCATACGAATGCGGTACTTGATGGCGCCTTCGCAGATTTTCATGAACAGCGAGCCGATTTCGATGTCGCTCATCGGCTTGCCGACGACTTCTTCCTCCATGATCAGAATGCATTCGGCTTCGAACGCCGGGTAATCGACGCGGGCTTCTGGACGACCCAAACTGTAGAAGGCGCGCGCCACACCACGCAGATCTTCGCGCATAATCGCAAAGACGATGTCGATCACCTTCTCGCGCATCTCTTGGTTGAGACGCCCCACCATGCCAAAATCGATCAGCGCAATACGCCCTTCCGGCATGATGAACATGTTCCCGGGATGCGCATCGCCGTGGAAAAAACCATCGACGTAGAGCATCTGGAAGGCCGCATCGAGGAACTTCTTGGCGAGCGGCGTAAGGTCATCACCTTGCGCAATGAGCTCGCGCACTTTCTTGCCGTGAATCAGCTCGAGCGTGAGCACCGCCGAGGTGGTGAGCGAGCGGTACACCTTGGGAATGTGAATGGTAGGTGAGGCTTCGAAGTTCTTTTGAAAGCGCTCGATGTTTTGCGCTTCGATCAAAAAATCCGTCTCGCGCGCAATGTTCTGCTCGAACTCGCTGATGATACCCATCAGGTTGAACAGCTTGGCCTCAGGGAAAATCGCTTCGGCCTGACGCGCCAAGAAAAAGAGAATATTGATGTCACTCTCGATTTTGCGACCGATACCCGGGCGCTGAATCTTGAGGACGACCTCTTCCCCACTCTTCAGCTTGGCCTTGTGCACCTGTGCAATCGACGCACTAGCGAGGGGGCGTTCATCGAACGCCGCGAAAAGCTCTTCCGGCGGCGCGCCGAGCTCCTTGATAATGACGGCGCGAATGTCCGCGAGCGGCACCTCCGCAACGCGATCCTGCAAGGTCTCGAGCTCCGCCGCGAGCTCGTGAGGAATAAGGTCCGGCCGTGTGGACATGATCTGGCCGAATTTGACGAAGGTGGGCCCAAGCTCAGTGAGCGCCAGCTTGATGCGGCGGTTGAACGTGAGCCCTTTGCCTTCTTCGCCGCCGTCAGTGGGAACACGCAGCGGCCCCTTGAGGCGCATACGCTCGATGACGTGGCCAAAGCCGTATTTAACGAGTACGGCCGAGATTTCTCGGAAACGCGCGGCGTCTTTGACCGCGGTCTGTATCTGACGCGTGCGATTGAAGACCGACCGAATGACGGACATTCACATGTCCTTACCATTTGCCGGGTTCATTACCAGCCGGCGTCAGTCTCCGAAGAGCTTCTTTTGTGACTTCGTCGTGCCGTGCTTGGCAAGCTTGTTCTTAC
>JBIKMD010000629.1:0-4038 GCA_044359465.1 Myxococcota bacterium | reverse complement strand
GCGGCACCTCCGCTGCCTAACTCGCGGCGTGAGCCAATCCAGGGTAATCACTCCATGTGACGCCCGAATTTCTGCTGCTCACGCATAGCCAGGACTACTTCACCACCGACGCGGTCGCGCGTGGTTTGAACAAGCGCGGCAAAGAATGCCTCCGCATCGACACTGATCGTTTCCCTTCTCGCGCGACGCTCGCACTCGATTTCACGCAAACTCAAAGCGCCCATTGGCACGACGGCAACACCGCGTTCGATTTTCGCCATGTGCGAGGAGTATGGAATAGACGACTGTGGCCTGGCGCCATTCCCTCCACTTACGACCCACGCTTTCGCAGCTACGCAGCACGTGTGAGTCAGCAGTTGTTTCTAGACATGTTGCAAACCTTGCCGAGCACGTTTTTTTGCAACCGCCTCGAGCCACAGTTGCGGGCGGAGTCAAAGCCGCTTCAGCTCACCCTAGCCAAAAATCTGGGGCTGCGTGTTCCTGATACGCTGATCACGAACGATCCCGAGACTGCGCGCGCCTTTTGCAGCGGAGGTGCGAGCGTCACCAAGCTACTGCAACCAGTAGTGGCATCGATGAACGGAAGCCCGGAGTTCGTTTACACTCAGATAGTCGACGAAGAATCGCTCGCGGCACTCGATCAGATTCGCTGCACGCCGCAGATCTTCCAACGCCTCGTGAACAAGAAACGCGAATGGAGACTCGTCGTGGTAGGCGAGCGTTTGTTCACTGGAGAGCTGGACGCGAGCAAGCTGCCGGAAAAAGCGCGGCTCGATTGGCGGCAAGCCACCACGGCAGATGACGTGCAATGGAAGCTCGTCACACCCGACGACGACACGTCGCACAAAGTGCTGGCGCTCGTGAAGCAGCTCGACTTGAGCTTCGCCGCTCTCGACTTTCTGATCGACGATCAAGGACCGCCGATTTTTCTCGAAGCCAATCCCGCCGGCGAATGGGGCTGGCTCGAAGCCGATTTGTCGGCACCCATCGGCGACGCAATCGCCGAGTGTTTGGTGCAAGGAGCAAACAAATGAAACGTGTTCTCATCATCACCCGAAGCGACGACAATGCGAGCGTCAAAATGGTGAGCGAAGCGCTGAGCAAACGCGGCGCTGAAGCCATTCGTTTGGACAGCGACTGGTATCCCATGCGCGTGCAAATCAGCACCGAACAAAACGGACGCAAAAGGCGCCGTGTGCTCCGCTCGAAAGAGTCGGAAGTCAGTCTGGACGATCTCACAGCGGTCTACCATCGCCGTTTTTTCGCGGGGGGCCGCTTGCCCGCGTCCCTCGGCGACATGCGCGAAGCAAGCGTCAATGAGGCACGGCGCACGCTCTACGGCACCATCGCCGGGCTCGGTTGTTTCGAGCTCGATCCATGGGTGGCCGTCCGCAAAACCGATCACAAAGAGTTACAACTGATGCGCGGCGCGGAGCTCGGCCTGGATGTACCGCGCACGCTATTCTCGAACGATCCGGAACAAGTACGGCGTTTTGCCGCGTCGCTCGATGGTCCCATGATCACCAAGATGCAATCGTCATTCGCCATCTATCGCGATGGCCAAGAGCAGGTGGTGTTCACCAATGAGGTCACGGAGGCAGACTTGGCAGATCTAGATGGCCTCCGCTTCTGCCCCATGACCTTCCAAGAAAAGCTTCCGAAGCATGTGGAGCTTCGCGCAACGGTCGTTGGCAAGCAGGTATTCTGCGCGTCCATCGATTCGCAGAAACAAGCGTTGTCCTCGCTCGATTGGCGGCGCGATGGCGCGGGGCTCATCAGCGATTGGACTCCATACGAGTTGCCAAAAGAAGTGAAGGCCTCATTGCTCGCGCTGACTGCGGACTTTGGGCTCAACTATGCGGCAGCGGACTTCGTGGTCACACCGGATGGACGTCACGTATTTCTGGAGATCAACGCCGGTGGTGAATGGTTCTGGTTGCAACGCGCCCCCGGTCTTCCAATCGCTGAGGCTATCGCCGAAACACTTTTGGGAAACGTGGAGCGGGCTCTCTGCGCAGTGAAGTAGCTAACGCGTAGCCTAAACCTTCTCGCGGAGCGCGAGCAAACGCAATCGTTGAGCACAACGAAGATCGTGCTACCTTCATGAAGTACGACCGCCTGCGCCACTTGCACCCATCCTACACTGGCAACCGAGCGTGACACGGCACTGGCTGAACGCGACCAACGGATCGCAGACCTCAATGGCGAGCTTGATAGTGGCTTTGCTGAACGCGACGAACAAATCGCCCAGCTCACAGCACGTGTGGCCGAGCTATCGAATGACCTCAACGAACGTGACCAGTCGATCAGTGCCAAAGACGGCGAGATCGCAACGATGCTCGAAGAACAAACGGCGCGAGACACCCGTATTGGCGAGCTCGTGACCGCTGTTGAGGAAATGAAGACGCAGCTTTCTGGCACCGAGGACTCAGTCAAAGGGCTGGAAGAGACTGTTGCGCTGCGTGACCAAGAGATCGCGGGCAAAAACGAAGAAATTGCCGCGCAGCTCGCGCGATCGAAGAGATGCGCAATCAGCACGACGAGAAGGCGCGAGAAATCGAGCTTCGCGACAAGGCCATCGACAAGCTCAAAGAGGTCAAAGAAGAGCGCAGCACGCAAGTTGCGGAGAAAGAGACCGATCTCGGTCAACGCGACACGCGCATTCTGGAGCTCAACGCTGAGCAAGAGCAACAAACGCAAACCATTGCGGCGCTGCGCGAAACACTCGACGCGACCAAATTCGAGCTCAACGAACAACACGATCAGTTTGAAGCCGCGCGTGAGAGCATGAAACAAGCGGCGGAGCAGCAACGCGCTGCTTCCGCCGAGCTAGCAAGTCGTGAGCAAGAGCTGATTGCCGAGATTGAAGGCTATCGTACGCAGGTAAGCGAGCTGCAGGCCTCGAGTGAGTCACTGTCCGGCGAGGTCAAACGCCTCAAAGATGCCCAGGGTCGTATCAAGAAGGCGCTCGAAGTAGCGCGCACCCTACTCAAAGAACAAGGCGGCGGATCCGCTGCGGCCTAAAGGGCCGGGTCAGTCGCGCAGCTCAAAAACGAAACGCGACACCTCCCCGTCTACCTCCACATAGGCGGTGCCGCCGTGTCGCTGCGCCGCATCCCGCACGAGTGCGAGGCCGAGCCCGCTACCAGGTTGGCGCACATTCCCTCTGACGAATGGCTCAAAGATGTGCTCACGCTCGCTAGGCGCAATCGCGACGCCGCGACTTGCAACGATCACGCGGGTCAGTGCGTCTGTCTGCTCCATGCTCACCTGAATCGCGCTGCCCGCCGCAGCGAACTTGCGCGCGTTGTCGAGCAAATTGGCAATCGCGCGTTCGATCTCCATGCGATCCACACGTGCGATACAGCGCTCTGGTTGCTTGAGCTCTAGATCGAGGGCGCGTTCGCTCATGAGTGGCCGCCAAGCTTCGATCATCGCGCTCAACATGGGTGCCAAGTCGAGTGGGCTTCTGCAGGGGGCCGCCGGCTGCGACCACTCGAGGAGTTTTGTTGCCAGATTCGCGAGACGCTCCACGTCGCCGCGCGCTTCTTCGAGCGCAGTCTTCAGCTCCGCTTCGGAACGGGGTTTACGCAGGCTCAAATCCAGGCGCGTTCGTAACAAGGCGAGCGGGGTGCGCAATTCGTGCGCGGCGTTTGCGAGAAAACGTTCTTCGCTCTCGCGCGATCTGGCGAGCTGCCGCGTGGCTTCATTCAACGCCACTCGGAGCTGACTCAGCTCGTCGCCGGTGGCATCTGCAGGCATCGTCTCATTCAAACGCCCTCGTTCGAGGCTCGGCAAATGCGCCATCATCACACCAATACGACCTGATAGGTTTGCCGCGAGCGCTGACTGCGAGAGCCAGATGAGGAGCACCATGACGAGCAAGGTGCCTGCCGCGACGCGGTAGTAGACGGCGGTCGCCTCGGTCACGGATTCCAGTGAGCTGGCGAGGCTGAGAACGTAGTGACGACCTTTCGATTCCACCTGCAACCAGGCCTGGCGAACCGGCTGGCCGGTCCCGTCCTCTGCGCTCACCAG
>JBIKMD010000630.1:0-4038 GCA_044359465.1 Myxococcota bacterium | reverse complement strand
AATCGCATCAGCGAAGCGGAGAGCAACGCGATCTTCGACCGCACCATGCAAGAGTTTACCGAGCAGCATGAGCTCGCGCGCAAGAGCCCGCCACCTGAGCCTTTCAGTACCCTCGGCGGCGTGTGGCAGAAATACCGCGGCGGCAAGGATGCGCAGCATCCCGACGTTGACACCAAGGTCGACCAGGCGCGTTTGTCTCTTCTCGCCAAAAAGCTGTGCGAAATTCCGGCAGGTGTAGAAGCACATCCCAAAGTGGCCAAATTGCTCGAGCTGCGCGGCCAAATGGGCGAAGGCAAACACCCGCTCGATTGGGGCATGGGCGAAATGCTCGCGTTTGCATCGCTCGTTGATGCAGGCGTGCGTGTGCGCCTCACCGGACAAGATGTTCGGCGCGGCACCTTCTCGTCACGCCACGCGGTCATCGTCGATCAAAAGACAGGCGATCGTCACTGCCCGCTGCAAACGTCGATTGGCAAAGGCCATGCGCCTTTCGAATTGTACGACAGTCCGCTTTCCGAAGTAGGCGTGCTCGGCTTCGAGTTCGGTTACAGCTTAGATGCGCCGGATTCGCTCGTCATTTGGGAAGCCCAATTTGGCGACTTTGTGAACGTCGCGCAGGTGATCATCGATCAATTCATTTGCTCGAGCTCCGAGAAATGGAAGCGTCTGAACGGCCTCGTGATGATGTTGCCGCATGGCTACGAAGGCCAAGGGCCAGAACATTCGAGCGCGCGTCTCGAGCGTTTCTTGCAGCTCGCAGCGAACGACAACTTGCAGATTTGTAACCTCACGACGCCCGCGCAGATCTTCCACGTGCTGCGCCGCCAAGTGGTGCGCCCCTATCGCAAGCCTCTCGTGATCATGACGCCAAAGAGCTTGCTGCGTCATCCTGAAGCCACGTCATCACTCGGCGATCTCTCGGGAGGCAGCTTCCAGCGCATCATCGACGACACACAAGCCAAGCCCGCGCAGGTGAAACGCGTTATGTTCTGCAGTGGCAAGGTGTTCTACGACTTGCTCGAGGAACGCAAAAAGCGCGACCTGTCGGACGTGGCCATCGTGCGTGTTGAGCAGCTCTATCCGCTGCACGAAGATGAGCTCAAAGAAGTCGCCTCGCGTTACAAGAAAGCCAAGGACTTCCTCTGGGTGCAAGAAGAGCCAGAGAACCAAGGCGCTGCGTTCTTCATGCAGCCGCGACTCGAAGCGTTGATGGGTCAAAAGCTCTCGGTCGTCTCGCGTAAAGCGAGTGCCAGCCCTGCGACCGGATCAAAAGACAGCCACGACCTCGAGCAACAGATGCTCATCAAACAAGCCTTCGGCGACAAGGTCGAAGCTTGAGTCTTCCAGCCAGCGCGACCAAACTCAGCGCCTGAGCTTCGTCTAAGGCGTGTCCCTGGCTTGGTTCTGGCCCAAACGCTGTCGCAAACGCTGTCGCAAACGCTGTCGCAAACGCTGTCGCAAACGCTGTCGCAAACGCTGTCGCAAACGCTGTCGCAAACGCTGTCGCAAACGCTGTCGCAAACGGAAGACGCTGACGCGTTCGCGGGTGCGACTCAGTACATCCCTGACACAGCTCCCTCGCCCAGCTGAATGTTGTGACTCGATTTTCAGACGCTCATCTGGATTCACCCTTCGCAGTTTTTCGTACGCACCCGCGTCAGCGTCGGCGTCTTCCGTTTGCGACAGCGTTTGCGCCAGAACCAAGCCAGGAATACGCCCTAGTCAGCTGAGCGCCTCCCGCAGCAGAGCAACCACCGCCGCCACGCGCGGAATCGCCGCCATGCGTTTGGCGCACACGAGCGCCATCGTAGATTGCGCCCGCGGTCCGAGTGAGAACGGCAGCTCCATCAAGTCCTTCACCGGCGACATCTGACGAAAGCGCTTGCTCAAGATCATTGCGCCCAAACCAGCCGTGCACGCGGCGAGCTGCACCAAGTAGTTGTCAGAGGTGAACGACGGCTGAAAATCCGGGATCATGGCGCGGAGCTGCGGATTTGGGACCACGTTGTCATAAGCCGTCGACCACGCAATCCAAGCCACATCACCGGGGCCCACCTTTTTTGGCAAACGCTTGCGATACGCGGGCGACACGAACGCGGCAGCATCGACTGAAGTCTCAAAGAGCGTCTCTAGGTCTTTTGCCCTAGCTGGTTCTCCTCGCAGCGCGAGGTCCGCCTCGTTGCGCGACAGATTAAGATAGTCCACTGAGGCGAGCACCTCGAGACGAATGCCCGGGTGACGTTTGTTCACGCGCGCCGCGAACGGTGCGCAGAAGTCGAACGCAATCCCAGGAGGTGCCGCAATACGGACGATGCCTTCTGGCCTACCTTCCCCTGCTGCCACGCTCGCAGCGCCGTTGGCCCACTCAGCCATGTGTTGCGCGTAGGGCAACAAGCGCTCGCCCGCAGCGGTCAGAGTGATACCAGACACGGAGCGCTCACACAGCCGAGTGCCAACACGTGCTTCTAGCGCCAAAAAACGCCGACTCACCGTTGGTTGTTCTATGCCGAGCTGTTTGGCGGCACGGCTGAAGCTGCGAGACTCAGCCACGGAGAGAAACAGCTCGAGCTCCGTCCAAGGTATATGCATTGGCGTATGGTACCATGCATTTTTGTGGAATTTCCATACGCATAAACATGAGTCACAAAGAGGGCATGAAACACACCGTTTGGCTCCTCATCCTGTCTGCGTGCACCACCACTTCACACGCGCTCGTCCCAGCGTCGCTCGGTCAACCCAGCACGCTCGCCGTCATGGAACAGACCCTCTCGGCGCCAGGCCCAATCACGCTAGACACAGTCGTTGCTGCCGATTGGAACGTGCCGTTGTCTGGACTGCTCAACATTGAACGCGCAGGTCTGAGTGATCGCGACGAGCCGATTCAAATTTTCGTCCACGTCATCAAACATCCGCAAAAGGGAACCTTCCTCGTAGACAGCGGCGTGGCGAGCGATCTGAGCGCAGTGCCCAGCTACTTCCAAAAGCTGATGAAACCGATCGTCACGCGGGAGACCACCGGCGCACTGACAGCGCGTCTTGGTCGCATCGATGGCGTCTTGCTCACCCACGTGCACCTGGACCATGTCTTGGGGTTACCGGACCTTGCGAAGGACACACCCGTCTACGCGGGTGCCGGTGATGCGCGCGAGCGTTCATTTCAAAACCTATTGATGCACGGCGTGTTCAACGACCTCTTTAGCGGGCTCGGTGCAATTGAAGAGCTCACGCCGCAGGTGCACGACTTGTTTGGCGACGGCTCACTGTGGGCCATCCCCACGCCCGGCCACACCAAGGGTTCATTCGCCTACCTCGCTCGCACCACCTCTGGTCCGGTGTTGCTCACAGGCGACGCTAGCCACACGCGCTACGGTTGGGAGCACGGTGTCGAACCAGGCACGTTCTCTGAAGACCAGGCGGCAAGCCGCGTCAGCCTGCTCATGCTAAAAGCGCTGGTCGAGCGTCATCCCGAGCTCGTGGTGCGCTTTGGTCACCAGCCCTGAAGGATGAAAACCAAGGTCGACAACACACGCGCGTACCGTAAGCTAGTGCCCAGGGGAGACTACACTCATGAAAACTGCATCCATTTTCTTTGCCTTGTCCATGTTGTTCACCACATCTGCGTTTGCTGGCGGTGCCTTGCTTTGCACCTCGAGCAGCACCGGAGCCTGCAAAGGTCGCGGCTACTGCTGCTACGAAGGATCTGAGTCCGATGGCGACAAGACCTGCAAAAAGCTCGGCTGCGTCCGTGGCGGAACGGGCTCCTGCCCTACAGCCGCGAATGTCTCGAGCTGCGGTTCACGTGACAAGGCGAGCCTGACGCCTCCAAACGATGCGCCTCGCTACGTGAGCATGGAAGACAAAGCACTGCCGTGGTGCATCTAAAGCAGAGAGACACACGCGCAGAGAGAGAGACACGCTTCCGCAGACGTTTGCCCCACGCTCTTCCACCCCGATCGCCTTGCGCACGCCGCACGCGGCGCACATCACACCACACGCTTTGCGTGCCCTGCCTCGCAAACTTTGCGCACCACTGACGCC
>JBIKMD010000631.1:0-4038 GCA_044359465.1 Myxococcota bacterium | reverse complement strand
GCTCAGTGTCGCAGACGTGCAGACGATCTGTGACCGGTTTGAAGCGTGTCTCGTATGAGCAAAGCTGACCTGACGCTCATTTTTCCAACCTACAATGAGCTTCCCCACCTGCATGAGTCGATCAAGCGGATTGAAGATTTTTGTAAGACACTGAAGGCGCCGACTCAGATCTTGTTCGTGGATGATGGCAGCAAAGACGGCACGCGGGATGCGCTGCGTGAGTACGAAAAGCGCGGGCATAAGGTGATCTTTCACGAGGTGAACCAAGGACGCGGCGCCGCTGTGACCACAGGGATTCACGCGACGGATACAGCTTACGTTGGCTTCATCGATATCGACATGGAAGTGGACATCTTTTCCATGCTGCCTCTCGTGGAACAGATGCGCCGCGGCGGTGATATTGTGCTCGGGATGCGCGTGTACAAACTGCGGGCGTCCATCATGCACCGGTACGTGCTGAGCATGGGGTATCAGCACGTGGCCGCGAAATACCTGGGCTTGCCAAGGCGTGACTCTGAGACAGGGTTCAAGCTCTTTCGACGCGAAGCGATCCTTCCGGTGCTGGCGCGCGTGCAATCGAAGGGTTGGTTTTGGGATACGGAGATTGTCGCGCGGGCGCATTTGATGGGGCTCGATATTCGGGAAGTGCCCGTGTTGTTCTGGCGGAGGAGCGACAAGTATACGTCCGTGCGGCTCGCGGAGGATGTAGTGACGTACTTGAAGGAACTACATCGGTTTAAGACGCAGCTCAGCGAGGAATAGGGGAAGAGCAAGCGGGAAGCGGGAACGAGAGCGTTCACGAGCACGTTGACGAGAAGATCACAGACAAGAACGATCACAAGCAAGAACGATCACAAGCAAGAACGATCACAAGCAAGAACGATCACAAGCAAGAACGATCACAAGCAAGCATCGCCCCGGGCGGTAACGACCGCGACTACGTTTACGACATCGCTTACGGTCTCCGGCGCACGCGGAACGAGCCTCGATACGCTCACTTTGAGCATGCTTCAAACTGCATTGCGGCGAGGTATTCTGCTACGACGGTGCATGGACTCTGTGAGGCCAGACGGCATCAGTTAGAGTCTGATAAGACGTTGCTGGCGGCGCAATTGAGTTGCGATGCCGAGGATAGGTTTGAGCCGGCTATAGAATACTCTTCCTGGGTCGTATGGCGCGCAGCTTTGTTCAGCGTGCGCCGGAGTTCGACGACGATGTCGTAAAAGTGAACGCGACGCGGTCGTTACCGCCCCGGTCGATCTTGTTTGTGGTCGGTCGTTTTTGTGATCGGTCCTAGGTGTGATCGATTCTCAATGAACGTTCTTGGGGCGAACGCTTACTTCGCGGCGTGCGATTTCTTCACTTTGACGGCGTGACGAATGATGACGATGGTTTCATCGCCGCCCGAGACCGCGCCGTGAATGAGAACGAGGTTCTTATCCGCAACGATCTTCGCGACCTTGAGATTTTGCGTGGTCACGCGCTCGTTACCGTATTGACCCGCCATCTTGCGGTTCTTGAAGACGCGACCTGGGAACTCGCGGTTACCGATCGATCCGCCGTGGCGGAAGAACTCGTGCGTACCGTGCGTCGCTGGCTTGCCGTGGAAGTTCCAGCGCTTCATGACGCCGGTGGTGCCGCGACCTTTGGTCTTGCTGGTCACGTCGACGAGTTGGCCTTCTTGGAACACTTCTTCGGCCTTCACTGCTTGGCCGACTTCGAACTTCGCTGCCACTTCTGCGGTGACGCGGAACTCACGGAGCACGCGCTTCGGAGCGGTGTTCGCTTTTTTCGCGTGGCCAATGGCTGCTTTGCTGCTGTGTTTTTCGGTCTTGTCGCCGAAACCGAGTTGCAACGAGACGTAACCGTCTTTTTCTGGGGTCTTCTTGGCGACGACCACGTTTGGTCCGAGCTCGAGGACGGTCACGCCAATGCGTTTGCCTTCGCCGTCGAAGATCTGGGTCATGCCGAGTTTTTTGCCGAGGAGTCCGAGTGAGCTGCGTTCTTTGGCCATGTGCAAAATTCCTTTAAATCGTTACAGCGGACACAGTACCGGCCGTTCCACACCATGTGGAGGTACTGGCGGTCCGACTAGGGAAACGGGGCGCTATTGGAAAACCGCTGTGATTGTCAAGGCATGCGCGAACCTGCTAGGGCCCGCGCCGCATGCAGCACACCGGCCGCGTCATCAGCGATCATAAAGGAGGTACTAACGTCCTCGTCAATGGGCGGGAGTATCTGTGCGTGGTCTCAGGCAAGCTCCGGCGTGCTTTCAAAGCGGGAGAAGCACTCAAACCCGTTGTGGGTGACTTTGTCACCATCGAGCCGCAGCCTGGTGATGAACGGGCCGTGATCCACGCTGTTGAACCCAGAAAGACCGAAATTCGCCGCAAAATGGCGGGTGAGGATCAACGAACCCAGGTGGTTCTTGCGAACGTTGATGTGGTGTTTGTCACCATGGCGCTCAATGAGGATTTCAACGTTCGCCGACTCGAGCGCTACCTGACCATGGTGTGGGATGGCCGCGCGCGGCCGGTGGTTTTGCTGTCCAAAGCTGACCTTTGTGACGATCTCGAAGCGCGACTTGGGGAAGTGCGAGCAGTGGCACCAAGAGAAGAGATCATCGTGACAAGTCATACGTCGGCGCTTGGACTAGCTGCGCTTGACGCGTCGTTGAAGCCAGGTCTCACCTACGCGCTGCTTGGCTCATCGGGCGTTGGCAAATCCACGCTCGTCAACCGGTGGATGGGCAATGACGCTCAAAGCGTCAAAGAAATTCGCGATGATGGCAAAGGGCGTCACACCACGACGCACCGCGAGCTATTCTCGCTGCCGAGTGGTGCGCTGGTCATTGATACACCCGGGATGCGCGAGCTCGGGCTCGATCACATCGTCACCGGTGTTGACGACGCGTTCTCTGACATTGACGCGTTTCGCGATCACTGCCGCTTTGCGGATTGTTCGCACGTGACCGAGCCTGGCTGTGGTGTGCTTGCTGCGGTGGAGGCCGGAACGCTGCCGCGTGAGCGTTACGACAGTTATCTCAAGCTCAAACGCGAGGTGGCTGCACGTGCCGCTGGCGGCGATGTTCAGCAACGCGCAGCCCGCAAGCGCAGCAAAGAACGCGTCGCAGGCAAGCCCAAACGCCGCTGACGACGGCGCCCGTTCTTGACTCTCCACCCTGCGCGCGAGAAACGCCGCACCATGGAACGGAAGTATTTCGGCACTGACGGTATTCGCGGCGTAGCGAATGGTGAGCAAATGACGCCAGAGCTTGCGCTCGAGCTTGGCCGCGCGCTCGGTGTGCTGATCAAAGATTCGAATCGCCCACACCAAGTGGTGATCGGGAAAGACACGCGTCTATCGGGTTACATGCTGGAGACGGCGTTGTCGTCCGGGCTGTGTTCGGTTGGTGTGGACGTATGGCTGTGCGGCCCGCTGCCAACACCAGGCGTTGCCTTTCTCACGCAATCAATGAGGGCAGATGCCGGTGTTGTCATCAGCGCGTCGCACAATCCATTCGAAGACAACGGTATGAAGATCTTTCACCGGGATGGGTTCAAGCTGCCTGACGAGCGCGAGTTAGCGCTCGAGCGCTTGTTGTTCAGCGACGCGCTCAAACAACAACGCGCGCACGGTAAAGCGATTGGCAAGGCGCACCGAATCGATGATGCCGTTGGTCGTTACGTGGTCCACTGCAAGAGCGCGTTCCCTAAAGATTTGGATCTGGTGGGGCTCAAGATCGTGGTCGACTCAGCACATGGCGCCGCGTACCGGGTGGCGCCCCTGGTGTTCGCCGAGCTAGGCGCCGAGGTGTTTTCGATTGGCGACGAGCCAGACGGCATCAACATCAATGCTGGTTTCGGTGCGCTGCATCCAGAAAAATTACGCGCAGAAGTTAAAGCACGCGGTGCACACATTGGGATCGCGCTCGATGGCGACGCCGACCGCATCATCGTCGTGGATGAGAACGGAAACGACATCGATGGGGACCAAATCCTCGCCATCCTCGCACGGCAAATGAAAGACGCTGGCAAG
>JBIKMD010000628.1:0-4042 GCA_044359465.1 Myxococcota bacterium | reverse complement strand
CTCATTGGCTGTATGCAGCGAGGCGAAAGTTATTCGCGCGCGCAAGACACGGTTCACGCCACGCTCAACGCCGCATTCCGTGCTGCGCGAGCCGAAGAGAATGGAGGGGGACCGTTGCGACCGGGGCAGGACTTTGCGCGCCTACCGATCACCGACGACGCCTCCCAACAATGGTATCCTGCTCTTTCCATGGCCCAAGAACGCGCGCGGGAGCTTGGCTTGGGTTCGGTACGTGCAACCCCAGGGCCCGTTGCTCGAGGCGTGGGTGCGTTCAACGCAGCAGGATCTCAACTAGCGCCACCCGTGTCCGCGATACAGTTGCAGATCCTGGAGGTTCAGGACCGCGATTCCAACGTTTGGCACCAACTTGGAACCATCAGCTTGCAAGGGGAGTCGCATCTGACTGAGCTCAAGAGCAAGGAGGAGCTATTTGCAGAGATTGCGGCGAAATTGAATGCGCATGTGGCCAAGCAGAGCAGCAAGCGTTGAGAATCGCCGCTAGCCGAAGGCGCCGCAAGAGCGACGACACAAGAACACAACCCGTATTGTGATCAGTTCTCTCGCCTTGTCTTGCAGGCAACTCGATATCCATCTTTGGGATCACGGGTGAAGCGGTGAGCGGGTTGCAACACGTGCTCGTTGGTAACCGCACGCTCGACGCTTCCGCTGAGTGCGCTGGCGGCATCTCTCGCGGCTTCCACGAGTATTGATACGGGCGTGCGCGTTGACGGTCCCGGCGCGCAATGGGGTGTAGAACCTGATGAACTCGGAGTCTGTCTAGTTCAGATTCTCGCGAACAGCGGCGTCTTCATTGAACGAAGGTTTCTCTGGCACGAGCTCGTCCGGATCGAGCTCTTGCAGCTCGATGATGAACTCGACGCGGCGATTGATCGCGCGGCCGCGCGGCGTTTGGTTCGAGGTCTTCGGCATGCGGAAGCCGTGACCTTCTGATTTCAAACGCGCGGGATGCACGCCATGTGCTGAAAGATATTTGAGCACGCTGAACGCGCGGCGCGTCGACAGATCCATGTTGTAGGGATCCGACCCCACGTTGTCTGTATGACCATCCACGCGGATCAGCCGCAGGCGCTCGTTCTTCACGATCACTTCCGCCACTTTGTCGAGCAAAGGATACGATACAGCGTTGATGCGATCCGAGTCGAACTCGAAGTACACCTTGTCGTTGATCGCGATCTTCTCGCGCGTAATTTCAACCTTGGGCTCGATGGCCGGCGGAGGCTCTGGCTCGGGAGCAGGCACGGGCTCAGGTTCGGGCTCAGGCGGCAAAGGTTCTGACGCCGGCTCGGATGCAGGTCGAACCACTTTTTGCGGATTGAACGCGAGGCCAGCGAGCACGCGAAACTGCGGCGTGCCGTAGCCCGTGGTGATGCCAGTGCCAGCACCCACGTTGATCAAGAACCAACCGGCACGGATCTTCAAACCCGCAAGACCTTCAATGGGCGTTTCGTCGAGACTGATGTTGGTCGTTCCATCCGGACGAATCTTTGGAAAGCCCATGGAGCCGTAGAACTCGATGCCCGCAGTGAGCCGGTTCTTGATGATCTCGAATGAGAGATGGCCGCCCCACACGAGCTCATGGCTGAACACGATGTTGCCGAGCGTCGCTGGCGCACGTAGGCGCACGCCAAGATCGACGCCAAAGTTCAAGCGATCGTCGACGAAACGAAAGTTCGCAAGCAAACGCGGCACGCCTGTGAGGGATTGTTCGCCGGTGAAGTTCGCTTTGCTACCGGTGGGGAAGGTCACCATCACGGCAGCACCAAGATGCACGTGCTCGGTATTCAGAAACTGAACCTTGGGTTGCAAACGAAGGTCGCCGAAGGTGATGGCAGCAAGAGACTGCGCCGCCGTCGAGCTGCTCGCCGGGAGTCCATCGCCTGCTTGGTACGCAGTGAAAGGAATCCCGACGCCGACTTCCAAGATCTGCCAAAACGCAATCGCGCCCACAATGTCGACCGCGAGCTGATGCGAAATGACTTCGCGGTCGAGCTGCGTGGTGCCGTCGGCATTCAAGCGGTAGCGCACGAGCGGTGCCCGCGCGTAGTTAAGCCAGAGCGCCACGTAGGGTTCGAGGTGATAACCAACCTCGGCGTACTCACGCGAGAAGAAGCCCTTCGGACCGGGGGTCGGGTTGAAAAGCTGAATGTTATTGCCCTGCAACGTCTGGGCTTTCGCCTCGTGCATCGGCGCAGCAACCACTACAATGAGCGCCGCCGCGAGTAGAATCCTGACCATAAAGCGCAATACTCCGGCTGCTTTATCGGCAGGGCGTGCAGAAATTTGCGTGTCTTTTTCAAGACCTAGCTTCGCGCCGCCGGAGAGCGGCTGCAACGAGCAGGAGGAACATCCACACGGGTGCCTCACCACCATTGCGGCAGCCACACCCCCGTGCTGAGGGACCTGGCACCGTCTCGCTCGAGCCACTCAGTTCCGGATCAGGTGTTGGATCGAGTGTAGGAGGAGGCTGCGGGTCCGGCGTAGGCACAGGGTCTGGCGTTGGTACGGGGGCTGGCTCAGGCTCATCGATGGTGGCAAGCACTCCGTCGACAGACAGTGCGAAGGACACATTCTGCGACCCCACCACTTGTTTGACCATGACGGCGACGACGTTGTCGCCCACCACAAAGTAGCCAGGATCGATCCACGCCTCACGCTCTTCGTTGCTCGCCGAGCCGCTGCTCGCAAAGGTGGCATGCCCGAGGCCGTCATCGACTCGCGAATCGAAGGCAAGAAGGCCATTGATCCAAACGGCAATCCCATCATCGTATCGGACCCAAAGCTTCGCCGCAGCCAACGCACTGCTGAGCGCTAGGTGCGTGCGAAAGTAGTACGTCGGTTGCATGGGCGATCCGTCCACTACCGTCGCCTCATCATTCTCCCCATAGCCAAACTCGCCTACGCCTTGTTGCCACGAGGTGTCGTCAAAGCTTGGGGTCGCAAACGCAACACCATGAGCAGCGCCGGTGTCGTCGTAACGCCAACTGGCGTTCGCAGCGAGGAGCGACACCCGTTTGCTGCTACCAATATCAAAGCTCGCATCGCTCTCATCGAAAAGCGCTGGGTCCGTGGCGCTCGCCACCCGAACGAGCGCCTGTGCGCTCTCTGTGTTTGGCACGGTCCACGCGTAACTCCCCGTGTTTGCGATCTCGGCGATCGGATGCCAATGAGCGCCGTCATCGATCGAATAACTCAATCGCACGGTCGCGATGCTTCCAGTCGTGCTCCACTGAATGGGCAATACGTCGCCAGGAGTCGCAGTCTGTGTTCCATTCGGAGCGCTCACCAGGAGTGCCGCGCCTTTGACGATCGAAAAGTGATCGCTCGCAACATCATCACGTCTGATGTTGGTCAAGGTCATGGTGTTGCCTTGCACGTCGAGCACGCACGAGCCGTAGAGCTTCTCACTGAAGTACATCAGCGGGTGATTCGCGGGCCCCGAGATCGCGGCGCCACCATGGCCGGCCACCACGTACACGGTGCCTTCATTTGCAGTGCGCGCGCTCGACTTTCGGTATGGCCCCGTAGTGTCTGCACGACCACTCGTGCTGTCCTTGATCTTCCCGGTAGCAACGGTTGGCGTGGCATAAGCGCCATCGACGAGAAAGCTCCGCTCGTAGATGTGCGAGTGACCGCCCAGCACCAAATCGACACCTCGTTCTTCGAGGATGGGCAAGATGTTCTCGCGCATGTCCGTGAGCTGAGACTCGTTGTCCGAGTCATGCGATCCCTTGGTGTACGGCGGGTGATGCCAAAACGCGACGATCCATTGTTGCTGCGTGGCGTCCAGATCGAGCCGAAGCCAGTTGGCCATGGGTCCATTCGTGGCGCGTGATGAATCATGCGAGTCGAGCACGACGAAGTGAACGTTGCCCACATCGAAAGCGTAGTAGGCCTCAGTGGACGACGCGACGCCGCCCGCTTCTCCTTGAGTCGGCAGGACGTAAGCGGTGTAGTAAGGTCCGGTCTGAGTCGCTGAGTCCGACGACGCGCCCTCATGGTTCCCAAGGGTTGGCCAGCTCAC
>JBIKMD010000049.1:0-11003 GCA_044359465.1 Myxococcota bacterium | reverse complement strand
TTTGTGACACGAGCGCGATGTGCTCGTTAATTTGTGTGGCCGATGCGTAGCCATCGCGGCTGAAGCTCGAGTCGAGCGCAATCGCCGCTTGGACGGGTACCGAGAGACTCACGAGCGCACTTTTTGTGGCACCTAGCGCCGCGCGAAACTGAACTTGGTGAGATTGTCCTGGCAGACAAGACGGCGTGGGTGTCGCCGCAATCACGGCGCTGTCACCCGTCATCGTGAGTGGCGTGGCGGAGAAACAGCCGGGCATAAGCGTGATGGTCACTTCGCCTGGAGCGCTTTCGCGAGCGAGCGCAAGCGTGAAGCTCGCTTCTTGGTTGCTGACGACGGGTTCCTCAGGCGCGGTCACCGTCAAGGTTAGCTTTGGGACCGCTGCAATGGGCGTGCTCCCTGTTTGTGCTGGGGGCGCTTCTGGTTGCTCGGCGGCTGGAGGCGCTGGACTGGTGTTTGAACTTCCTCCCGAGACATCCAACAAAGTGGGGCGCGAGACGGGTTTCTCCGCTGCACATGCGACCAAAAAAACCATGGCACCAATGAGCGAGATTTTGTTTTCCATGAAGCAACCATACAGACGCTCGTGGCTGATTGTTGCGCCACGCACCCCGTGGACAAGGAAGCCTGACAAGTCCGTCAAGCAGACTTGCGCTAAGCGCTTAGAACTCCGTGTAGACCCTGATTTAGCTCAGGAAAGTGCGGAGGCGGCGCACGCATTCGCTGAAATGGGCGGCGGTTGCGGTGAAACTCAGACGCACGAACGGCGCGCCGCTTGGTCCAAAGGCAGTGCCCGGAACGATGACTGCGTCTTGTTCCGCGAGAAAGCGTTTGCAGAAATCGAAAGCATCTTCACCCTGCGGCACGATGGGGCACATCACATAAAATGCGCCCTCGGGTTCGATGTATGGAATTTGATACATCTCCAAGGACGCTTTCGCTTGGCCCCACGCTGAGACGTAGCGTTCACGGTGCGCACTCAAAAAACGCGCGTCGCTGAACGCTTCAATCGCGAGTTGCTGCGCAAGCGTGCTCGTTGCAGTGACGGCAAGTTGATGCACAGGCCACATCGCCGAGACCAGCGCAGGTGCGGCTATCAGATACCCAAGCCGGTGCCCTGTCATGGCGCACGATTTCGAAAGGCCGCCAACACGAATGGTCTTGTCGCTCGACAAGTGAACTGGCCGTGCGCTGCCGAAGTAGAGCTCGCTGTAGATCTCGTCGCTGATGATGTGAAAATCGTGTTGTTCGGCGAGTCGCGCGAGTGCGTCGAGCTCCACACGCGAGTCGATACGACCGAATGGATTACTGGGTGAGGAGACAACGACCAGACGGGTCCGCGGCGTGATCGCTTTGGCAACGTCCGCCGCGCGCAGCGAATAGCTCGGAGCATGCAGAGGGATCCGAACGGTCTTGGCGCCGCACATGGTGGCAAGCCCGGCGTAAGCTGGGTAGGCCGGGTCCATGATGATGACTTCGTCGTATGCATCTAGCAGCGTGAAAAACGCTAGAAACAGCGCTTCTTCGCTACCCACAGTGACGATCACGTGATCGCCGGTGCGCTCATAGTGGTGACCGATCAGATCGCGCAGCGTTTTGAGCCCGAGGTTCGGAGAGTAACCTTTTGCTTCGCGCTGAAAGCGCGCAAGCCCGCGTTCCCACAGGACAGGGTCTATCTCGAGGGTCGGCTCGCCGAGCGAGCAGTCGATCGAAGAGGGCTTCTTGAGCGCGTGGATTTGGCGAATCAGCGAAGGCTTGAGATGTTGAAGCGCGCTTCTCATGTGGCTAGGTGGGGCGAAGCGCCGACTCGAGCGCAGCGCGGGCGTCCGTTTTTTCGTCGCGGTATTTGACGATGATGGCGGCCGAGAGCGACAGCCCATTCGCTTCCGCAAATGCGCCTTTGATCTTGCGGCTGCCCGGCACGACGACGGCACTTTCGGGAATCGTCAGAATACCGTTCTCTGCTTGGTACACACGCTCGTTTACGAGGTCGAATACCTTAGTGCTGGCATTGAGAATGACGCCGGAACCGAGCACTGCTCGCGAGCGAATTTGCGTGCCTTCGTAGATGCCGCAGTTGCCGCCAATCAGCACGTCGTCTTCCACGACTACAGGCAAAGCCCCCGCCGGTTCGAGCACTCCGCCGAGTTGAGCGCCAGCGCTAAGATGCACACGCTTACCAACTTGAGCACACGAACCGACGAGCGCATTCGAGTCGACCAGCGTGCCTTCGTCTACGTACGCGCCCACGTTGATATAGCTGGGTGGCATGATGACAACGCCGCGTGCGAGAAACACGCCGTCACGCACTGATGCGCCGCCTGGTACCAGACGAACGCCGTCTTCTTTGTTGATTTTGCGCGGCACCATGGTGTCTTTTTCGACGAAATTCTGGCCACCGAACGTACCCGGATATTCGGTCATGATACCGCAGCGAATACCGACGAGAATGCCTTGTTTGACCCAGGCGTTGACGTGCCAAACGCCATCGCGTTTTTCGGCCGTGCGCACTTTGCCCTCGCGCAGCGCGGCGACGAGCTCTTTATAGAGCGCTCGTTCTTCCTCTCCGAGCTCGGACGCAGGTTTGGCAAACGCGACTTGGATTCTGGTTTCTAAGCTCATCGAAGGCGTTCATCGCATCGCCGGAAAAACGGTGCAACACCCGGCGTGCGTCCCAGCGTCGCTCCGCGGTTTGGAGACCGCCTCTAAGTCTTCACGCGTAGATCAATCGGGAGCCCGGCGTCTTCGAGCCGCGGGAGCACGTGGGTTTCCATGCGTTCGTAGAAAATCGCGAGCAGCGCTTCTTTGGGCAGAAGGGCCAAACGCGCCAGCGCGCGATCGCTCTCATCCATAGGCCGCGCGTCGGCTTTGGTGAGTGGTCCGCCTAGCCGCGTCTCGAACGCACGAACCGCCGCGACCAAACGCGCTGCGACGCGCGCTTTGGCCTTGTCATCCACCAAACGCACCAGCTCTTTGGCGGCTTCGAAACCAAAAGCCCCATGGGTCGCTTCATCCGCGAATATCTCACTCGCAAACATCCGCATGCGAGGCTCGGCGGCGACCTCGATGGCCGCTTTGAAAATATGACTCGAGAGCTCTTCACCAATACAAAAAAACGACGACAGCCCCGCTAGCACTTCTTCGATCGCTGCGGCGCCAACGATGGTTTCGGGTTTTGGTGGTAAGGGTTGTAGCGGCACGTTTGGCGCAACCCCAAACCCCTCGATCACCTGTGCGACGAGGTCCGCATGACGGATTTCGTCCTCGACAACCTTGCCGAATGCACCAACGAGATCGAGCGGCGCGCCAATACGCGCGAGCGCGCTGGTCATGAACCCGGCAATCACGACTGACTCGTACTCGGTCTCGAAGAGTTGAGAGAAACCTTGCACGGCGCGCGTGCGCACAATGGGCGTGAGCGTGTCTGGTTCGAACGGAGGCAGCGGCTGCGTGTCACCGTTCCGTTCCACCCTTCGGCGGTGTACTGCTTTCAATCTGGTCGTATCGCGGCGGAGCGCAGTCATGCTGCTACCCTGCTACACCAAGGAATGGCCTGTCCATTATGCACGGCGATGTGGATCGGCTTGCTCGGCAATCTTGGCTGAGGCATCAGTGCTACATGCGAGAAACGCCGCGTGAATTCGAGCGACGCACAGGCCAGCCAATGCCCGCGACCGACGTGCGGATCGCGGGTGAGTTACTCGGCTCACATGCGCGCCCGCTCGCAGAAGATGAGGTCTGCCCGACCCTGTACCGCGACGTTGGGCCGCACGCCTTGCACGCATTTTTGCAAGGCAAGCTGGCAACGCTCGAAGGTCCAGATTCGCTCTGCATCTTCATGCGAGACGCGACGCTTCCTGGATTCAGCACTGTCGTTCGGGAAATGGGCATGCTGACAGTGCTCGAGCCATTGGCGATGGGCCCCTGGTTCAGCGGACAGAGTGGGATTTATGTCGCAGAGCGCGGCCTTATGCCACGAGCGATTGGTTTTGTGCCGCAGGTCGAGTCGATTGCTGAGGTTGACGCAAAATTGGAGCAGGTGAGCGATACAGAGACGTTGCGCGAGGCGCTCGGCGGCGTGCGTTATGATGAACAGGTGCGCGAGGCGAAGAACGCCGTGCAACAGTATCTGGAGCTATGGTCGCAAGTGGAGGCGCAGGCGAGCGCCTGGCGCACGCTAGTCGGCGGTCATCGTGAAGCGCTGCGCACGGCAGCGCTCACAGCGTTGGAACGTGAGGGCGTGAGCGAAAACGATTTGTCTGTACCCTTGTTCTCGTTACCTCGAGCGCGCCGCAGCGAGCTAGCGCAGAAGCTTGCTGCTTTGGCTGTGGCACGAGCGGCCATTGCGCCATGAAGGCAAAAACCTATCCCTGTACTGGACATGCGGATCTGACCGGATTCCCAGCGTTCTTGGAACACGAGCTCGGTGCGTCGCGCCATAACCTCAACGCGTTTTCCCGCGAGCTCTCGCAGCGCTTCGACGCACCCCGTATCGTCCTGACCAACTCGGGATCCTCTGCGAATTTGGCAGCGGCGTTCGCACTCAAAGAACGATGTGGTGCAAAACGCAGGGCGATTGTCTCTGGTTTTACCTTTCCAACGACAGCCTCTGCGTTGATGACTGCGGGTTTTGAGCTGTATGTGGTCGATACGCTGGGATTCACCATTGATCCGGCTGCAGTGGAACGCGCAATGACTGCTGACACCGGCGTTGTCTGTGTTACGCATTTTCTCGGTTTTTCGGCGGATATAGAACGCCTACAGCGTTGCCGTGCCTTTCTGCTCCAAGACGGCTGCGAAACGATGGACGCGTTTTGTGGCGACCGCCGTGTGCACCACTACGGCGCACTCACGACGTGGAGTTTCTACCATCCCCACCACTTGAGCGCGTTCGGTGGCGGCGCGGTAGTCGCGCTCGATGATGAATGGCAGCGCACCTTGGAGTCTCTCACACATTGGGGCAGGGCGTGCACATGCCATGTGCCAGGGCTCATTTGCTCCGCGCCGCAGGGTCGTGATCACAATTTCTGGTACGAACGCTTGGGCTTCAATTTGGAGATGAGCGAGCTCAATGCCTGTTTGGGTCGATTTCAACTAGCGCGTTTTGATGCAGATGAAGCCGCGCGCAAGCAGCGCTACGCGCTCTTGTACGACGCAGTGGCGGGTAGAGCGGAGGTGCCACCACTACCGCACAATACGGGTTCACCCTTCGTATTCCCAGTCGTGGTTGAAAGCGCCGAGCGTGCGCAAACCGTGTGTGCGCGTCTGCAGGCGCAAGGGGTAGAAGTGCGTTCGCTCATGGGCGGCGCCATCACGCGGCATCCGGCGTACGCCCAGTTGCCTCACGACGGGCTCACGCACTGTCGTTCGCTCAGCGAGCGCGCATTCTTTGTTGGGATACACCAAACGCTGCCAGAGCAGGATGTGCGTGAGGTGGCACGCCTGCTTGGTGAAGCACTATGTTAGAGACGTTCCAGCGCGCGCTCGCCAATCCACTTCGCGCGAGCGTGATGTATCCACCGGATCGCCGGCTGTTTCGCCCGTTCGCAAAACCAGGCTCGCACGAAGCGATTCAGGCCTTGCTCGAGCGTGCGGGGCCGCGCGTCGGCCTTTATGCGCACATTCCTTTCTGTGAAACGAAGTGCACCTATTGCGACTACGAGACTGTGCCGCTGCGAGGCGCCAACGTCGATGCGTATGTCGACGCGTTGTGCCGGGAGCTGACGCTGACACTGCGCGCGTTACCGCGGTCGACGGAAATCACGGGCTTCGATATTGGCGGCGGAACGCCTGGTGTGCTGAGCGTCGAACAATTCGAACGCATCATGAAAACGCTCGATGGCGCGAAGCTCGCCACGAGCTTCGAGATCAGCACTGAGACCACACCAACTATGGCGGCGGAAGATCCTGCCAAGTGGAAGGCCCTCAGGCTGGCGGGCGTGAGTCGTATTAGCATGGGCGTGCAAACAGAGGACGCTTCGCTACTCACGCAGCTCAACCGCGCAATGCACGGCGGCGATCTCATCAAGCGCGGGATCGATTCGCTCCGCTGTTTTGAGCTGGTGAACCTCGACTTGATGTTTGCGCTTCCAGGCCTGAGCACCGAACGCTTCGCAAAGACCGTGGCGCTCGCGTGCGAGCTCAGTCCAGATGTGATCACGGTCTACGATACAGTGTACAAAAACCGCGGTATCGCTACGCAGGCGAAGAGAGCACCCTCGCTAGCACCGTCGCCCAAGGCTTATGGTGCGCAGTACGACTTGGCGTATGCTGCGCTCAACACCGCTGGTTACCGGGGGCGTTATGGCTCCGTGAATTTTTCACGCAAAGTCGGACGCCTTGGGACGAGTCGCTACCTCGAAGGACGCATTCTCGACGGTACCGATTACGTTGGCGTTGGCCTTTACGCCTCGAGTCTCCAAGGCTGTACGTGGCGCTTTGGCAAACGCGCTTACCGCGAGTGGATGTCACTCACGGGCCTTGGCGCTGAGGACTTGTACGAGCTGCCCATCGCGCACGTCATGGCGAAGTTCATTCTGCTCGCGCTGTCGTACGGTTACCTCGATGGCAAACGTTTCGAACGGCGTTTCTCTGAGCCACTCACGAAACGGTTTGCGCCCGTGCTTGCGTTTCTCGTCGAGCAAAATTTACTGCGCGAGCAAGACGGGGACTACGACATGGTTCCTGGCTCCTTTGCTGATTTGCCTGGCGCACGCGCGCTTTTCTATCCTGAAGACGCGCTACCATGGCTGGGAGTGAACGTTTTATGATCGCGCTGCTCTTCGTGCTCGTCGCAGACGTTGCGCTCAATGAACCACCAGCAGGCTTCGTTGATCTCAAAGAGGCGGTGCCCGGCATCGCACTAGAGATTCGTTATCACACCAAAGACAACTTCACTGGCGAACAGCTACCTGGCTACTCAGCCGCCGGGGCGTGGCTGCTGAAGGAGCCGGCAGAAGCACTTGCGAGAGTCCAAGCCGCGCTCGCCAAAGAGGGCCTCGGACTGCTCGTGTACGACGCGTACCGCCCCCTGCGCGGAACATTAGGGATGGTGGCGTGGGCCGAACGCACGAACCAAGTGTTCCTGCTCGACAATGGATACATCGCGCGACGCTCGGGGCATAACCACGGGCACACCATCGATCTGACCGTGATCGATTTGAAAACCAAGAAGCCCTTAGACATGGGCACACCATGGGACACGCTCACCGAAGAGAGCCACACCATGAAGGCCAAAGGCAAAGCGCTACAGAATCGTTTGAAGCTCAAGACCGCCATGGAAGCGCAGGGCTTCAAGGCCTACTTCAAAGAGTGGTGGCACTTTGGTTATCCCATGAAGGGCACAAGGAGCCGCAATGTGCCGTACGGAAAGAGCGAGTCACCCGAGAAGTGATCGCGCTACCTTCCACCAATGGAGAATGCCCAGCCCAGTGAAAGATGCGGCAGCGGTATGGCGAGATAGGTGGATTGCTGCAGCTTCACGAAGTCCGGAAACGGCGGGATCCACACGATACCCAGATCGAGAAAGAAACCGCTCGGGTTGAAGTACTGCGCGCCAATCCCAATGTTGAAGTGCGTCGCTTGAAACCACACCTGAACGACCTGTGATGCCTCGCGCGGAATATTGAGCTTGCCGCCAATGCTCACGTAGGGCGACCAGCGCGATTTCAAAAAGATGCCCCGCGCCTCCAGATTGAAGCCAACAGACACTGGGTCAAAGAGTGCGGCGATCTGCACATGTTGAAACAGAAAGCTCGTCAGACCGAATGCGCCAAGGGCATCCATGCCACCGGTCACCTGCAAACCGATCCAACGATTCTTGCGCGGCTCTGGATATTTGTCGGGCAACTTCACGAAGGGCTGCGGTTTTTCCACGAGCTGGGTGGGACCTGCAGCATCGATCGGCTGCGGCGCGCCCATGTCCACCGCCGGTAAGCCCATGCTGTCGACGACGCCTTGATAGTAACTGCCTGTGTACGGTGACTGGAACAGTGCGGTTCGATAGCTTTCGTCGATACTGCCGCGGGCGAGCGCTAGCTGTCTTGGCCGCAAGCGCAGCTCTGAAAAACGTGTCACGGGTTTCTGGAGCGTGAGCACTTCTGCTTCTTGGTCGTCAGTGCGAACGAAGAGCACACGCTCTTTGGGGAGCACGAGCTTACGCCTTGTGTCGGATCCTAGATTCGCGTCTAGATAGCGCTCACCGTTCGCGAGCTCTATGAAGAAGTGACCGAGCGAGGCGACGTTTCCTTCGATCGTGCTGGTGTTGCGAAATGCATCGAGCAACACAATGGGCACGCGGCGATTGACCAGCGGGGGCGCTGCCACCACACGCGGCGCTGCACGTGGATCCACGATCGTACGGTTTGCCGACATCACGAAAGCTTGGAGCTCTGAATATTCAATGGCGCCATCGCCGTTGGTATCCGCAGCCCCCGCAAGACCGCTCAATACTTCATGCGTGAACACACCCGCTTGCAGGCGAGACCACTCATGCGCCTCTTGGTCCGCCGTGGTGGCAATGATGGCCCCCACATTCGGAAAGCGTTTGAGCCGCGTGGCATCTGCGAGGGCAGAGACTTCGTTCTTGTTCAGCTTGACGTTCTGCGCGCTGGTTTCACCTTTGTCGAACATGCCGCGCGCGCCAACGACTGCATCTGCGTGGCACGCATCCACGAACATGTGCGCATAAGAGAAGGGCAGTTTGGCGAGCACTTCTTCGTACAGTTTGTCTTGCGTGAGCTCTGCGTCTGCGAGCGTCAGGAAGATGGCGCCTTTTTTGTTCGCAGCGCCGTGACCGCTATACGCAAAATAGAAGACGGGTTCGTCGCCCCGATCGCGATCGGCCTGCATGTCTACCGCGAAACGTTTGAGAACCGTGGTGAGCTCTAGCCAGGTGGGTGCTTTGACCTCTGATCGCAGCTCTGGATAGCGCCGAAAGGTATCGTCATCCAAAATCGCAAGGAGGACGGCATCATCGCTCAAGCGTCGGAAATGACGATAGAAACGAACAGCATCGTCATCTGCGTAGCGAAGTGTGGGAAGCGCAGTCTTCTCCGGCGCCGAGTTGTAACCAATGGCGAGGCCGTAGCTCACCGTTTTGGCGGAAGCTTCACCAGCCAGCAGCATACTCAGGATGCAAATGTATAAGAATTTATACATAACGCTCAGCGTTCGATACGCAGGCTCCGTTCGAGCTTGCGTACGGCGGTGGTGGCGCCGTCGTCATAGATCGCGCGGATCTGACTGCGCGTGAGGGGCGTTTCGGAGAGGACGATGTGCACCGTGACATTCTCGGTTAGCTCTGCAGGAAGCATGCTTGCTTCGTCCAAAAAGCCGTCACTCAAAGCAGGTGTGACACTCGCTTCATCCGAGGGGAAGAACCACACCACGTTTCCGGCTGTGGTTTTGGCGAAGGCAGCCAAATAGCGCCCCTTCGCTTCGCTAAGTCCACGGAAATAAAGACGGTCCCCAACCCGGCAAGGGGTCAGTGAGCCTGGGTGGCAGCTCAACTCGACTGCGCTTGTTTGCCCACCCTTGGGCGTCAGTTCTCCAGGCGACTCCGGCCGCAGGAGCTGCACGCTGACGGCAAGCACAAGGGCGGCGGTGGCGAAAGCGTAAATCCATGGAAAATAGCGCGATTTGCGCGGGTTAGTTCCACGCAGGACGGCGTCCAGAATGGCTTCTTTTTCTTTGATGCCAAGACGGTCAGGGCGGCCGCCAAGCAGTCTGTCGAGAGGTGGTTGTGGGGTGACCTGCATCACGCATGGGCATACGGCGAGCCGGCCACTTGGGTCACGCTAATGCGAAATTATTTTCGCGCGCAGGACCTAAATGTCAGGGACGAGGGAGATGCTTACGGATGGCAAAGAGGTCATCACGCTCGAATTTGGCGGCGTTGATGGCGGCGGCTCGCTCTGCTGGACGACCTTGAACGGTCCACAGATCATTCATGGCCAAGTAGTAGGTGTTGGCCACTGCGTAGTATTGGTCGAGGTACCGCTGCTGAACGCCATGGCCCCCATTCGCTCGTGTGCTCACAATGTCGGCCGCGATGCGTTTGTACGCCGTTTCTGCACTTGCAAACTGGGCCCTGGCCTTGGCGAGGGCCTGCGCTGGATCCACGGGAACGAGCAGCGCCGGGTCACCTCCGCGCAGGCCTGACGCAAACGGAACGCGCTGCGCTGCCGCTTGCGCCACTGTCGCATCACCTTTGGCATCCTCCACGATTTGGTGCGCCGTCATGGCTTGATCGTAGAGGGCAGCCGAGGATGGTGAGCTCGCCAGCGGCGCAAATTGGCGTGTACCTGCGAGTGTGGCATTCGGAAAAATCTCTGCCCACTCATTGAGCGCACCGCCATGGAAACAAGCGAGCGCCGCCATTTTTTCGCAATCGTTCATGAGCCTTGCGTAGCGCGGGTCCGACGCTTTGATCTCGCGCAGTACCTCGCGAGGGTCCAGGTTCGCAAAGTACATGTGGTCCGAGGTTTCTTGCAGCATGTCCGTGCCGTTGCTGTGGCCCGAAATGATGAAACCCGTGAGGCGCTGGCCCTTGCGGATCAAATCGTCAAAGTAGCCAGTGACCGCTGAGCGAAAGGCTTCGGTTGCGGCGTCGACATCTCCGTTAGTGTTGAAGCTGTCCGTGAGGTTCAGCTTGTCTAGCGTCGGTTTGTCCGTGTCTTTGGCACAGATGGCACGAAGGTCGGTCTCCTCGCGGAGTGTTTTGTTCCGTGCGTTGTTCACTTGAATGTAAAAAACACGCGAGAGTGCGTCGGTTCGCGGCGAGGTTGTATCTACTGCGAGCCCAGTCTTGGTTAGCAAAAACGCTTCTAACTCAGCTTTGAAGGTCTTCGACGCTGGGTCGCTCAGGACCTTGCTGTTCACGATCAGGCGGTCACGCGCTTCGCGCATGGTGACCAGGCCGTCGCCGTTGGTGTCAGCTTGCGCGAGCGTATCGCGCCGTGACGGATCCACCTCGTCTAGTGTGATCGCTTTTCCAAGGCTCCAAT
>JBIKMD010001000.1:0-2770 GCA_044359465.1 Myxococcota bacterium | reverse complement strand
TAGGCATGCCGGAATTATCGGCCTGCTGCCTCGCCCGATTGCGTCAGAATGCTTAGATGTTCTCTAGAGCGAAGCGAACCTCACGGCGAAAGTCCGTGAGCTTTGTGGCGAGGTCCGATGGGATCTTGCTGAGCTGCAGGCCCTCGACCGTGCTGAGCAGCGCAAGCGCTTGTGTCACTTGGGTCTGCGCGTTGGTCACTTGCGCCATTTCTGGCATCCGCATGGCACCGATGGGCTTCAGCGCTACCGAGACCGCCTCATGCAAGGCCCCGAGCTTGATGTTCATCAGTGCGAGCAATCGTTTCATGGCCGAGAGCTCGGAAATCGTAATGCTTGCCGCGCCTTTGAGGGTGCGTTCCTTGTTGTCGTTCACGCCGCCAAGCGTGGCACTTTGCGCGTAGGCCTGCATGAGCTGGCGCAGGGCATCATTGGTGGTGCCGATGCGCGAGTCCCACTGATCGCTCAAGTCGAGCACCTCGGTTTTTAACGCCGATAGGGTGCTGAGGCGCGTGATGCCAACCCGCATGTCCACACCGGACATGGCGAGTGCGCTGAGCAGCACTTCTTCGCGCAGCTTCTTTGGCAGCGAGAGTGTGTTGCCCATGAACTCGCGCATCTTGCGTGCTTTATCGACGCCAGGCGCGTCTTCCAGCTGAAAGCCGCGCATCGCTTTTTTGAGCTCTTCGGTCGAGCGAGCTTCTTGTTTGGGGTCAAAGTTCGTGACCGCGTTTTGTAACGCCTTGAAAGATGGTCTTGCTTCAACTGGTTTGAACTGTAGTGCCGCACCCATGTTGCACGCCTCCGCCCCGCAATTGACGGCAGGATTTTGCGAAAGTTGCTTAGAACGTGCGTCAGCAATGAGAATTCCTCTCACGGCTGTGACGCACTGCGCCGGGATGCGCGTGGTGGCGGTGGGACCGACCTACGATTAGAGCTTCGTACGCTTCACCGATTCAGTTGTGACCGTGGCGCGATTTCGTAGATTGTTGGTCACGATATCCGGGCTAGGCAGCCTAGTACCCAAGTTTGGCCCGCATTTTGGCGAAGAAGTCATCAGCGAGCTGATCCTTCTGCTCCTCGCTCATGTTCGCGCCGGCCCCATTCATGCGCTGAATCGTGTCGCCGAGCTCGGCGATGAAGCGGCTTTCGGTGCGCGGGACGACTTTGCCGTACTTTTTTCTCCCGGTGGCATGCGACAGGAAGAGCCGTTCACGTGCCCGAGTGATGCCCACGTAGGCGAGACGCCGCTCTTCCGAGATGTCACCGGCGTCGATCGATTCGACCGACCGCTTGTGCGGCAGCAGCTCTTCCTCCAGGCCGACCAAAAATACCCAAGGCCATTCGAGCCCTTTGGCGCCGTGTACCGTGATCAGCGTGACACCCTTCTTCTCTTCGTCCTTCTCATCCGTTTCATCGCCTTCGAGTGAGACTTGGCTGAGGAAGGTGGTGAGCGGGGATGCGTTCTCTGCCTGCAGCTCATCGGTGCCATTCTCTGCGGCTTCGGCCTGTGACTTTTCGGTAAAGCGTTCGAGCGCGCGGGCAATGCCTTCGATGTTGTCGACCTTGCGCGACGCGACCATGAGGTTGTCTTCGAACTCTTCGAAGAGCACGTCCTTGAAGTTGAGCGCTTCGAAGAGATCGCGTGTGTGCCGTGCGAGCTCGGCGGGAACCCTGGTGGAAAGCATCTTCTCGCGCGTCGACGAGAGCAGGGCGTGCAACTTGATCAATGCTTCGCGCGTGGCTGACTTTAGCTCGGGTACCGGATCAGCCATCATTTCGAAGAGCGAAACGCCAAGGTCCTGCGCTTTGGCGACCATCTTCTCTAGACCCACTTCACCAATGCCGCGCGATGGGTAGTTGATGATGCGACGCAGGCTCATCTCGTCATTCGGATTTTCCGCCACGCGTAAATAGGAGAGCGCGTCTTTGACTTCTTTGCGCTCGAAGTATTCGGTGCCGCCAACGACGCGGTACGGGATGCTCTCGAGGCGCAACGCTTCTTCCACCGATCGGCTCTGCACGTTGGAACGGTAGAGCACTGCGATGTCTTCGTATTTGCGCTTTCCTTCGTGCACCGCAGTCAGGATGGTGTCGGCGATGAACTTGGCTTCAGCGTCTTCGTCTTCGAAGGACCGCAGCTCAATGGGTTCGCCATCGCCGAACGAGGTCCAAAGCGTCTTGTTGTTCCGCGTCTCGTTCTTGCTGATGATCATGTTGGCCGCAGCCAGAATGCGACCCGTGGAACGATAGTTCTGCGTCAGCTTGATCAGCTTGGCGCTAGGAAAGTGTTTGTCGAAGGACAGAATGTGCGCCACGTCAGCGCCGCGAAAACCGTAGATCGCTTGGTCGTCATCACCCACGACGCACAAGTTGCCAGCCTTGTCACAAAGCGCGGACAGAAGCTGCGACTGGATGGGATTGGTGTCTTGGTATTCGTCCACCAGCAGAAAACGAAACTTGTTGCGATAGTACTCGATCAGCTCAGGGTGCCGCTGCAGCACACGCACGGGTTTGATGAGAAGATCGTCGAAGTCCACGCTTTGCTCGCGCTTCAGTGTGGCTTCATAACGTTTGTACGCTTCCGCGGTGATGAGCGCGTAGTCGTCGCCTTCTTTGATTCCGTCGAAGGCTTTCTCCACCGTGACGCCCATGTTCTTGAGCTTGCTGATCGACGCAAGCACCTTCTTGGCGTCGAACTTGCGATCGTCCACTTTCACGTCGCGGAAGATGCGCTTGATGGTGCCCATCTGCTCGCCGCCGTCGTAAATCG
>JBIKMD010000013.1:0-13811 GCA_044359465.1 Myxococcota bacterium | reverse complement strand
GCCGTAGCGTTGAACAAAAAAAGCAACGGCAATGCGACTTAACGGGTTTCCGCAAGAGCCTGAGCAGAGACCGAGCCACGACCGCTTCCGTTTCGTGCCGGCGCATGACCTCTCTCGCGGCCGAGTCGATCGCGCCGCATCCGTGCCTTCGCGTTCTTCAGCCTGCTTCCGCTCCCCGTGCGGCCCACTGGCAGTCGTCGCGCCTCGAAGCGCTTGCCGCACTAAAAGCGAGGCACCCAAACTGTTAGCACCGAGTTGCGGCTTCGAGCGGTGAACAGCGATGTGCGTTGGAACTGCCGGCCCCTGAGCACTCGCGGTATCCCCGGCCCTACAGCGTCTTGCTACTCAGGAACGTCCACGCGTTTTCCATGAACGCGTTAGTCGGTCCGTGTTCGCCCGTACCATCTATAGTCACTTGCGCGCTCGCGCCCAAGTGCTCGGCCAGGCGGCAAGTGTAGACAGGCGAAACCGTCGTATCATCCGCATTGTGCTTGAGAAAGCCAGGTGGAACCCGGCCCGCGGGTTTCACCGTTGGGAAGGAGCTACCATCGATCGCACATTTGCAGGCGGCAGGTGCGCTGGCCATGACCGCGCTGCAGCTGGTTGCGCCGCTCACGTTGTGCGTGCAGCCCGTGCGTGTTCCACAGGCAATGAGACCACCGGAGTTCTCAGCTGTTAGCGCGCACGTTGTTTAGATCCAGTGGCGCGTTTTTCGCGCACACTGGGTGATGGTTGTGGTTCCCGCTCCCATCGAACAAAGAGATCAGTAGTAGCAGCGCCGTGAACGAGGTTCGCGCCACCGCGAAGTTCTTTTCGAGTACGACGCGTGCGCTGGCTCGGATCTTCCCCGAGGGGGTCTGGGGGAGACCGATAACTTGTGAACAAGCTGTGCAGGGCATGTGGTGATCGGCAAAGGCGAGCACGTCCGTGTCGGACACAGTCATCAAGGATGAGAAGAGTGACGAACGGGGCGACGTTCTTTGACGGGAGCCCGCCCCGCTCGTCGTGCCCCGAAGAGCATTGACGAAAACGAACTTGGTTCGAAGCGCTGCGGATAGCAAGGTTTGGTTGAACGGATTGCCGAGCGTCGAGGCTGCGCGGCCTGCAACATGCCCGAGTTGTGGGGTGGCGAGCCGGCCGACGGGCGGCAAGATCATGCTTCACGGCCACGGCAGCAGGGAGCGACAGCAGCGGGGTCCTGAGGTGCCAGGGACGACGGCGGTGGTGAGCGAGATACGGGTGCGCATCTATCACTGTCAGGGCTGCGGCGCGGTGGTGCGCTCGGCGCCGAGCACGCTTTACTATCGGCGGTTGTATACGGCGGCGGCGATCGGGTTGGCGCTGGCGTTGTGGGGTCTGCTCAATGTGAGCGTCGTGCAAGTACGCGCTACGATCAGCCCATGGAAAATCGTTGGTAACAGCGCGCCGCGGCGGTGGCCGACACTTCGGCGGTGGGCGCAGGCGGTGCGCGCACGGACGTTGTTTACCAACGTGCGCCGGTGTCCAGATCACTTCACGCTGAAGAAAGTCGCTGCGCGAGCTGCTGCGACGCTCGCGGGCTTGAGCTCAAGCAACCAAGCAGCGCTCGGGATCGAAGCACAGGCATTCTTTGGAGCCGTGCGCGCCAGTTGATGAGCGCGCAGCGGCGCTGACCCGCAAACCATCCCCACCCGGGAAGATCCGTGTGGGGAGCAAACGAAAATCGGCATGAGTCTCTCGCGCATTGGGCAATCACGCCCGAAGCGAAGCGAGGCCAAGGCATGGACAAAGAGACGTTAGGACCCAAAGACCACAATGAAGCGACGGCGATTTTTCGCAGCGAGATAGTTGGTGCGCTGTGCCGGCGTGATCTTGTACGCGGCGAGTTGAAACAAGCGCTGCGTGTGCTGAGCGAGCAGCGCTTTCGCCCGCCGGGCAGGGAGCACACGTGTACGTTCTCCGTGCCGACGCTGGAGCGCTGGTACTACGCGTGCAAACGCTCGGGGCTCAACGCGCTCAAGCCCAAGCGGCGAAACGATCGCGGCCGAGCCAAGGCCTTGCACCAGCCGCAGCGCGAGTTGCTGCTCGAGATTCGCCGCGAGAATCCCTCAGCGAGCGTGCCGCTGATCTTGCGTACGCTTGTGCTCGACGGCAGGCTCGACAAAAGCGCGCTTAGCCCTGCCACGCTGCGCAGGCTGTACGTAGAGGCAGGGCTCGACCGCGTGGCTAGCCGCGACGGCTCGGGACCAAAGGCGCGGCTGCGCTGGGAAGCAGAAGAGCCCGGTGCGCTGTGGCACGGCGACGTCTGCCATGGCCCGTCGATCTTGATTGGCACAAAACGCATGCCGCTACGTATCCACGGCATGCTCGATGATGCGTCGCGCTTCGTGGTTGCGCTCGAGGCTCACCACCAAGAGCGCGAGATCGACATGCTCTCGGTGTTCTTGCGCGCGCTGCGCAGACACGGCTCGCCTGATTGCCTGTACCTCGACAACGGCAGCACCTATCGCGGCGACATCCTGCGCACCGCATGCGCGCGGATGGACATCTCGCTTCTGCACGCAAAGCCCTACGATCCGCAGGCGCGCGGAAAGATGGAACGCTTTTGGCGCACGCTGCGCGAAAACTGCCTGGACTATCTTGGCCCAGTCACAAGCTTGCACGATGTGAACGTGCGGATCTTGGCGTTCTTGGATCAGCACTATCACCGCGAGCCACACGCCGGGATCATGGGCCAATTGCCAGTAAGCGTGTTTGCAAACGCCAGCCGCCAGCCAGATGACCTCGAGGAGCGGAAGATCAAGGACGCGCTCACGGTGCATGTGCGCCGGCGCGTTCGACGAGACACGACCGTGTCACTCAACGGCGACGAGTTCGAGGTTGAGCTCGGTTTTCTCGCTGGCCGCGTCGTGACGCTCGGCTATTGCTTGGCTGAACCGCTGGTGCCGCCGTGGCTCGAGCACGACGGCAAGCGCATCAGCTTGCGCCCTGTCGATGCCAAAAAGAACGCTCATCTCAAGCGGCCACCGCGCAAAGAGAAGCCCGAGCAATCAGCAGTCCCTACGCGTCGACTTCACTTCGACCCACCCAAGGCGCTCCTCGATCGAGCGACGGGCAAGACCAAAAACAGCAACAACGACGAGGACTCATTTTGATGATGACAACACCCGCCTACGTTTCGACCTTCGGCCTCAAGGCTGAGCCGTTCTCCAAAGAAATCGACGACGCCGAGCTGTGGCTGCCATCCTCCAAGCAGGAACTCGTGGCGGATCTTTGCGACGCGCTGCAAAGCCGCGCGTCAGTCATGCTCGTTGGCGATCCCGGCGTTGGTAAAACCTGCGTGCTGCGCGCTTTGCGACATCGACTTCCGCAGCAAGGCTTTCGCCTCACCTACTGCCACAACGCCACGCTCGGGCGCCGCGACTTCTATCGACAGCTCTGCCTAGCGCTCGGCGTCTCGCCGTCGGCGAGCGCGGCCGGCGTCTTTTTCTCGGTCAGCTCCCACGTGCAAGATCTCGCGCGCGAGAAGCTGCATCCGGTGTTCTTGCTCGACGAAGCGCACCTGCTGCACCAAGACACGCTCGACCACCTGCACATTCTTCTCAACTACGAGTGGGACCAAAAGCCGCTGCTGTCGTTGGTTCTCGTTGGGCTGCCCGAGCTGAAGGACCGACTCGACTTGCGGCGTAACCGCTCGCTCTACTCGCGCATCCACCACCGCTTCGCCATTGCGGCCAGCAGCCCCAACGACACGGCCGAGTACGTGCGCTTCCGCCTCAAGCGCGCCGGCGTCGACCGCGAGCTTGTAACCGAAGACGCGCTCGCCATGCTTCACGAAGCGGCAACCGGCTCTTTGCGAAATATCGATCGACTCGCCACCGCTGCGCTCCGCGACGCCGATCGCCGGAAGAAAAAACTCGTTGAACGCGATTGCCTCGCGCGCGCCATCGACGCCGACACCGAGCAAGCCGGCGCCTGACCTCGCTGCGTCCATCACCCAACCTCAACGGCCTGGTTCACGCCGCCCATGCCCATCGCGCGTGATGAACATCCCGGTGCACGCTCGACGATGCCCATCGAGTAGCCAGTTCACGAATGCATCAGCCAACCCGCGCGGCCACACTCAGCGAACGCCGCCACACGGTCAGCGAGTTTCATAGAAACAAAGTAGGCAAAGAAGGCGCCATTGGAATGCCCCACCACGTAAACGCGTGATGCATCGATCGCGTACGCGCGCCGTGCTTCTTGAATGATGGCACGCACGAGCGTGATGTCCGGCGAAGACTCACTGAAGATCCAACCCGGGCGATCGGTATCTTCATCGTGATCCGCGTTTGGCCCGCCATTGCTGCTCGAGGCCGGGGCCGCGAGAATGAAGCCATTCGTTTCCGAGACACTCAGCGCGTCCAGCTCCTGCATCGCTGACAACACGTCGTCCTGAGCGCCCGTACCGTGCAAAGCAATCACGAGCGGCGGCGAGGCTGAGCGCGTCGTTGGAACATGCACGAGCACGGACCGCGCGTTGATCGTGTAAGTCGCACTGCCTGCGCCAAACGAGCCCGTGTAAGCGAGCCCATCTGGACCGGGAGCCTGGCCGGGCGGAAGCTGCTGAGTCGGTGGCATCTGCTGAGTCGGTGGCATCTGCTGCGCGGGAGGCATCTGCTGGCCCGGCGGCGTCCCTTCGTCGGACGTGCTCGTTGGCGCCTGAGAGCCACAGGAACAAAGAAGACTAAGAAACAGTGCGCGGCGAATCATCATAGCGTCGGGAAGAGCATAAGTTGTGCCGGCGCTCAGGGCCGCTATAGCGCTTGCGAAGCCAGGGGGAGCGAGACAATCAGCCGGAAGCGAGACAACCTACATGTGCGCGGCTCTGCGTTTTTATGCTACGGCCTACCCCATGAAGCTCGCTTTGCTGTTCTTTGGTCTCATGGCGTCCTGCGGCTACGTGAACAAGGGAGACGCCTGCATCACGGGTGGTGCCAATGTGGCGCTCTGCAACACGAATCTCGTGTGCTGCGCGCCGGATCCACGGCTCGCCGATCAAGCGGGTACCTGTGTGGAGAAGACAAGCTTGGCCAAAGCGGGTGAACCCTGCGGCGTCAGCACCAAGTTGTGCTGCGAGCTTGGTTACGCCTGTGAAGTGGATGCCACCGGCAATGGGCGCTGCGTGAAGTGAGTGAGCTTAGAGCCGGTCCCCAAACTCTTCCCGTCGGAGCCGCTTCTGCGCGCCTAACGGTTGCGGGTTTGTTCATTCATCCGGTCAAAGCTTGCGGGCGTGTGGCGGTGGACAAGATCGCGCTCGACACGCTGGGTGCCATCGACGATCGGCGCTGGATGTTGATCGACTCGCGAGGACACTTCGTCTCGCAGCGAACACACAAAGCGCTCGCGCTCGTGCACACGCGTCTGCATGATGGTTATATCGATCTCTCGACTGCGAACCGTCGCCTTCTGCTCCCTCGCGAGTGGCAAGCTGGTCGCCTGGCCGATGCAAAGGTCTGGAATGATACGGTGCGCTCGCCGGTTCACGAAGACGGGTCTCGCTGGTTCAGCACCTTGCTGGGCGAACCGATTCAGCTCGTGCATTTTCCTCGCGACTCAGCACGGCAGGTCGATCTAAGCTATGGACAGCCAGGTGACCGCGTGGGTTTCGCGGATGCCTACCCGCTGCTCGTGACGAGCAATGCGAGCCTTGATGCGCTCAACACCAAACTGCACGCGGCTGGACACAGCGGTGTGACAATGGACCGTTTCCGTCCGAATGTCGTGCTCTCTGGCGGGTCGCCGTTCGTAGAAGACGCGTTGAAGCAGTTCTCAATTGGCGGACTCCGGTTTCGGGGCGTGAAGAAATGCGCTCGCTGCAACGTTGTACAGATCGATCCAGAGACAGGTGAGTCTGAGATCGAGCCGCTCAGAACCCTAGCCACCTTTCGTTTGATCGATGGCCAGGTCATGTTCGGTATGAATGTGATCCACAATGCGTCCGGCACTATTCGTGTGGGCGACTCAGTAGAGGTTTCCGAATGATCGCACTTGCGTCGCTCTTGTTTGCTGCCACACCGTTGCTCGATGCGACTGTGACCCCTGTGTTCATCGACCGCTTTGGACCAGACTGGCAGGTCAGCGTGTTCAACGACACCAAATGCGAGCTCGTCGCAAGCGACAATGGCATGGCGCTGAGCGTCGTCTTCACCCAGGCGTGGGGCGGCTGCGTGCTCGATCACAAAGATGCACAAATGCGCAGCGTTCCGTTCAGTGCTGGTCAATTCGGCGCACTGCTCTTTGATCTGGAAGCAGACGACGCATCACTCAATGCGCTTCGCGTCTACCTAGACAACGGCTCGGAGCACGCCAAAGTGCGTCCGTATGTGAGCGGCAAAAAAGCGCGTATCCCGCTTGGTGCCTTGAACAGCGCGGACGCCGAGTTTGCGCGTATCGTCTTCTTCAACGGTTCACGCGCGGGCGGAACGCGGGTGAAGGTCGACAACATCCGCTTCGAGAACGCAGACAAGCAGAGTGCGATCAAACCCGTTGGGCCGGAGAAGGCCATCAGCATCAAGATTGATCCCGCCCAAAAGAAAGCCATCTCGCCCTACATTTATGGCGACAACAGTTGGAAGAATCGGCAAAACCTGCCGTTCGTACGCCTCGGTGGCAATCGCTGGTCCACGTACAATTTCAGGAACAACGCCTCCAACTCCGGAATCGATTTTGGTCCGCACAGCAACGATGGGCATTTGAGCGAGAGCACGGAGCCAGGCAAACCCGTTATCGACTTCATGACGGAAAGCAGCAAACGCAAAGCGGCGGCGCTCATCACAGTACCCATGCTCGACTGGGTTGCTGCGGACAAGAATGGCCTTGTGGCCTTGCCAGCCGGTCCCGGAAACGCGCGTTTTGCGGCGAACGACGTGACAAACCAAGAAGCGTTCGTCGAGCTCGTCGAAAAAAGGCGAGGAGGTGCGACTGTCTTCTATTCGCTCGACAATGAACCTGGGCTTTGGAACAGCACGCACCCACTCGTGCACCCCGAGCCTCCCACCTACAGTGAAATGGCAGATCGTACGACGCGTTTTGCGGCGATGATCAAACGAAAGAACAAGAACGCAGTGGTGTTTGGCGGCGTCGCGTATGGTTACGCAGAGCTTGTGAATTTGCAGCAAGCACCCGATGCACGCGGCCGCGACTACACTGCGTTTCTACTGTCAGCCTGGAAAGCGGCCGAGCAAAAAGAAGGCCGCCGCGTAGTGGATGTGTTCGATTTTCATTGGTACACCGAGGTGAAAGGCGAGCGCGGCAAAGTGCTCGACTCGCAGTCGCGCGAGCCGTCAAACAAAGAGGCGCAGGCTCGCATGCAAGCGCCACGGTCGTTGTGGGATCCCACCTACGACGAGAAGACGTGGATCACTAAAGTACTAGGTGGACCTATCAAGTTGCTTCCGCAGCTGCAGAGCCAAATCGACGCGCAGTACCCTGGAACGAAAATCGCAGTCACCGAGTACAACTATGGCGGCGGCGGTCACATCTCGGGTGCCATTGCGCAAGCCGACGTGCTCGGCATCTTTGGACGAGAAGGCGTCTTTGCCGCAAACCTTTGGGCGCACGGCTATCAGACGGGTGACAGCTACACCTTTGCCGCGTTCGATATGTTCCTCGACTACGACGGCAAAGGCGCACGTGTTGGAAGCACGAGCGTCAAGGCCAGCACAGGTGATGTCGAAGCGTGCAGCGCGTACGCAATGAGGGAGAGCGATCGCGACTTACAGCTCGTGCTACTCAACAAGTCCGCGGGTGTGCTCAACGCAACGATTGATCTGGGCGTAGCTGGTTTCCGCTCAGCTACGCCCTATGTGCTCAGCGCGGCCGGAAAAAAGGCCATTCCGGGAGATCCTCTGCCACTTGCGGGCGACAAGCTGATCTACAAGCTCCCGCCCTATAGCGTTAGTACGCTCGCGCTCTCCCGCTGACGCGGCGCATTCTGTACATTTTGACGCACCGCTCAAAAGCGACACGCGATAACGCACTACGTGCCGATGCGTCTGCTCACGAAAAACCGCCACTATGACCGGCGGGCCATCTTGGACGCTGCTCGGCGTGCACGCAGCCGCGGAAGCATCAGTGCGGCGGTGGGTCACTACCGCGAAGTCTTGAAAGTCGAACCAGACAACGTCGAGCTACACGCCAAGCTCGCCCCACTCCTTGTGGAACACGGTGATGAGCGCGCTGCTTGGGACAGCTACATCTTCGCAGGCCGTGCGTATTTGAAAGACGGCTATCCACAAAAAGCGCTCAGTCTGTTTCGACAGGCGGCCACCCATTTTTCAAGCGTGCGCGTCTGGGAACAGATCGCAGACATCCATCAGCAACGTGGCCATCAGCAAGACGCTGCGAACGCGCTGCTCGAGGGCAGCAAACAATTCACGAGCTCCAAAGTCGTAGAACACGGGCTGCGCCTCATCACGCGCGCGTTTCGCTTGCAGCCGTACCGAACGGACATTTCGCTTCAATACGCGAGCCTGCTCGCAACGAGCGGCCGTTTTCCGCAAGCACGCCGCTTGCTGAACGAGCTGTCAGAACGCGTGAAAGACGATCGCCGCGCACGTATCCGCATTGCGTGGCTCCGTTTTCGTTTGTTCCCAGGAATGACGACGTTTTCGGACTATCTGCGCGCGCGCATTTAGCAACGTTCCCCGAAGGTCGAGGCCGAGCTGGTAGGCCAACGCCACGGCCACTATTGATGACCATTCGCGAGCATCTGTTCCACCTTGAGCACGAGCACCCGCGCTTTCGCACCCGCTGGATGCTGCGACTTCGGATCCAAGGCAAAGCAGTGTTCAATGTGTTTCTTGGCCACATCGTAACGCATGAGCTTGATACACAGCTCGGCGTAGCCCACGTTCAAATTCAGATCATCAGGCTTATGCGTGAGCGCAGCCTCGTATGCGTCGGCAGCAACCTTCTCGTCTCCCAGCTTGTGCGCACTCGCCGCGAGCACCATGTAAGCATCAGGATCAGCGTAAGCTTCGCACAAGAACGCAGCCAGCGTCTTAGCCATGCCGACATTCCCCTGTTTGAACTCGAAGAACGCCTTGGTGAGTAACTTCTTCTTTTGCTCGAGCTGACGTTCGCTGAGCGCCGTATTGATGCGCGTCTGCGAACGCTGCGTGAAGCTGCGAGCATCATGCGCATGCGCACTCGGCGCAGTGAGAGGAAGCGCCATCTCAGCCTCCCTTCTTCAAGGCGTCTAGCGCCCCTGACTGAACCAAGGTTTGAAGCGCTGCGTGATAGTCGGGGTTGAGCCGCGCCTGATTTTGGTCCTTCGCGTCAGCACGTAGCGTCTCAACATCGATAGTCACGTCGTGTACATCTGCAGGCAAGGTGAGCCCCACACCTTTGAGTGGCGGCACCTCGGGCGCGTCACCAAACAACGGGTGCTGCGTGAGCGACGCGATCGAAGCGAGGTCCGCCGCGCGCACCTGTTTGTCATCAACCGGGGCGCTCAGCGGCGTGGGCGTCGCCTCTTGTCGGTCACGCTCGGGCACGACGACGTCTTTGGCTGCTCCAGTGGTGGTTACGGCAGTAGTTGGCCGCACCTCCGCCGCTTTTGCCGGCGTCGAAACCGATGGCAGCTGAGGTGGTAGCTGCGGCGGGCCATCGCCGCGCCTGATGCCGCTCGTCATGCTGACACTGTAACCCGCGAGCCGGGTGCTGGCGCAATTTATGCGCAGCCGCCGCGCAGGTTCCAGTTCTGCTCGCTTTCGTTCCGCGCGTGGCATAGGGGAAAGCGTGGGCCGCGCGTTTCTCAATCTCCCAAATACCTATTGGCTGCTTTGGGTTGGCGCGCTGATCAATCGCCTCGGCGGCTTCGTCTTCACCTTTCTCGCCCTGTATCTGACGGAGTCGGTCAAGCTGTCGCCCACCGCCGCGGGTGCCGTGATTGCCGTGTACGGCACCGGGTCATTCATCGCGGCGGCCGTCGGCGGCACGATTGCCGATCGTTTGGGACGTCGTTTTGGCATTCTGTTTGGCACGGTCACCGGCGCGCTCGCCGTGATCGTGCTGGGTTTTGTCAGCTCGGTTGCCGCCATCACCGTAGCGTCATTCCTCGCTGGCTTACTCGGCGATAGCTATCGCGCCTCACTCAACGCAGCAGTGGCAGACGTAGTGCCCGAACCGGATCGTGCGCGCGCTTATTCGTTTTTGTATTGGGCGGTGAATTTGGGGTTTGCCGTCGCAGCCGGTTCGGCAGGATGGCTCGCCAAACACGGCTACCATTGGCTCTTTATCATTGACGCCATCACCACATTGTCGTTCGCGTTCATCGTCTTTTTGTTTTTCAAAGAGAGCAAACCGGAACGCAAAGCCGCTGCACCTCCACCACTTGCTTGGTGGGAACCGTTTAAGCAGCCTCTCTTTTTGCGCTTTGCCATTTCGCAGTTTCTCGTGATTTTGGTGTTCATGCAATCGCAGGCGAGCTTGCCTATTGCGATGCGAGCGAACGGTATAGGTCCAGAGGTTTACGGCTCATTGATCGCTTGTAATGGCGTTCTGATCATCGTTCTGCAACCGCTGTCACTGCGGCTCATCCGCGGCGTGCCACTCCGTACGTTGCTCACGCTTGGCGCGGTGCTCACCGGCCTTGGCTTTGGCATCAATGCCTTTGCTTCGACGGTGCCCATCTACGCGTTGAGCATTCTCGTCTGGACTTGCGGCGAGATTGCCTTCGCCGCCTCGGGTCCCGCGTTCGTCTCGCAGATTGCACCGGTGCATGCGCGCGGCGTGTACCAAGGTGCGTTTCAAATGTTGTGGGGCGGAGGCTTCGCTGTGGCGCCGCTCGTTGGTACGAGCGTCATGCAGTATTTTTCTGCAGTGCACCTCTGGCTTGGCTGCGCTGTGGTCTGTTTGGTCGCCGCGTTCGCCCTAGCGCAGCTCAAAACAGAGAACTCGTCGGCGGAGGCAACCTCGTCTATCATCGTTGAATGAGCGATGACGCTGCAGACAAACGCATCCACGTTCGCCTTTCAACGGTGGTTCCGTGTGTCGTTCAATCCAAAGTAGGCCTGAATGAAGGGAGACTGCTCGATCTCTCGCGCAGCGGGGCGCAGCTCGAAACAGACCTCGACATTGGCGACAAAGGTGAGCTGATCACCCTCGGGCTAGGCCTGCCAGAAGACACCATTGCGGTGCAGCTCAAAGCGGAGATTGTGCGCAAGTCGCCCAAAGGCGAAGGCTTTCAACACGGGCTTCGCTTCAGCGTGCTCGAATACGACGCCAAACAAAAGCTCTACGCGTTCATCGAACAAGTCGCGGGAGGCGATGGTGGTGACAAGCGCAGCGCAGCACGGTTTGCGCGGCGTCTAGAGATCGAGCTCAACACCAAAGAGCAACTACGCGCGGTCATGCGCGACGTGTCGGAGGGCGGCATTGGTTTGGTGACTGGCGTGGCGGTCGTGATAGATGAAGCCGTCCGCATTGAGGTGCATATTCCAGAGATGCGTGCGCTCACCCTACCCGGCCGCGTCAGTTACGTGCACGCGATCAAAGACGGTCAATTCGCGGTGGGGGTCTCGTTCGATTCGCTCAAACCAGAGACCAAAGCGCAGCTCGACGCGTTTCTAAAGTCCCTGCTCAAATAACTTTTTCGTAGATGTAGTCGTCCATCACAAAGCCTCCGCCAATCGCGATCACCACGCTCTTTGTTTTGCTAAACCCAGCGCGTTCGTATGACTTTTGGGCCAGCGTATTCTGTTTATTGACGTTGAGCTCAATGCGCTTGGCACCCAGTGATTTGGCGCGGGCCTCTACGTACGCTAACGCCTGCGCTCCTACACCTTGGCCGCGCGCGCTCGCGAGCACGTACAGCTTGTGTAGCTTCACGGTGTCTTTGACGGGCTCGTAGCCCAGAAAACCCACATCACCAATGAGGGCAAAGCGCGCACCGCGTGCACGGTCTGCAGCCAGCGTTTCCAGCGAGTACATGCTCCGCAACATGTAGTCGATCTGATCTGCGCTCAGGATGATGGGGTAATACTCGCGCCAAATTTGGTACGCGAGCCGCTGGATGGCTGCGAAGTCTTCGGTCTCTGTGATGTGCACATGGGAGTCATAACACGCTTGCGACACGGGAGAACGTTAGTTAGACGTTCGCACCGTGCTGTTCTTTGTCCTTGCCCTTACCGCTGCTGATTGTGCGCACACCGCCAAAGAGGTTGACGCGGCAAGTGAGCTCTACGCCGCTGCGCAAGCGCGTTTGGAGCAAGGCGCAACGGGTGAAGGCGTGAAGCTGCTAAAAGCCCTGAGCGCCAAACATCCTTGGTTTGCCGCTGCGTATTTCACGCTCGCGCAAGCCGAGGATCAGCGTAATGGCTGGTTGTGGGCCTATACGGCGTATAAACGTTATCTTGATGCCGAGCCGCACACGCCGGATCAACGAGAGATCAAAGCCCGATTGAGCGAGCTCGAAAACAAGGTTCCCGCGCTGAAGGACTTTGCAGACGGAGAACGTGCGCTCACCAACGGCAATTTCAGCGCGGCCGCAGCGCTGTTCGAAGAAAGCATCACCAAGAAGCCGAGCTTTGCGCTCGCGTATCGGTTTCTCGGTCTGGCGCGGGGGAAGTTGCAACAGCAAGACAAAGCACTCGCGGCTCATGCAAAATACGCAGAGCTCGATCCAGAAGCGCCGGATCTAGTGAAGCAGTGAGTGTGACAACGTGATTTGGCTCGTGTTCGCCCTCCTGACGCAAGACGAAGCGCCACTCGTGCAACCCATCATTGAGACGGCGGCGCGTGCCGAGAGCGTGAGCGCGGTGCCAGCAAAGAAACTGTTTCACTTGGGGCTCAAAGCGTCTGGGTACGTGCAGTCAGGCACAGCGCGTCTTGGTCCGCTCGGCGCCATTGAGCTTGGTGTACGTTTTCCGTTTGGCGGCGAGCGACTTGGTCTGATGCTCGCTGGCACGCTTGGTGGCACATTCAGTGTGGGAGGCGTCACCACCATTCAGGGCCTCATCGTTGGCGTACCGCTCGTTGTGACCTACCACGAGCGTGTGGGGCCCGGGCATTTGCGCTTGTATGCGGGACCTTCGCTGGACTGGACGAGCACAACAAGCCAAAGCGCCGGCCGCTCCGTACAAGACCAATTCTTATCGGTCGGCATGACTGCGGCTTTCGGCTATCTCTTCGATGCCGGGCCAGGAAAATTCATCCTCGACCTTGGGTACCGGTTGCTGACGCAGGTGTTCGATGGCGTCTCCGAGCTCACGCACGCGGGTTTGCTCAGCGTGGGCTACGCGTTCTGGTTATAGCTTGCAGGAAAACTTATCGAGCTCGCCAGCTTCAACGACCACTCTGCTCGGCCCACCAATGACCTTGCCGCTTGCATCCCGCACGCTGATGTTATGCGCGCCTGATGGAATGGGAAACGCCTCACGGTTGCGCGAGGTGATGGTGCCGAGGAGCTTCTTGTCTGCAAACACCTGCGCCCCTTCTGGACAGTCCATTTCGAGCTGACTCTTCCCTTGCGGCCGCGGTGTTTCTGCCTTTGGTGCTGGTGTGGCTTTTTTGGACGTCATCACGCGTGGCACTTCGATCACTTTGACTGGCTCTGAGGCCGGCGCCACGCTGAGCGACGCTGGCTGCGCCGGAGCAATGATTGGTGGCTGAGTGAGATCGACTTGGACTTTCTGCTCCGCGGGGCGCACCAACCACGCCCCTGCCGCTGCAAGCGTCAACGCGCCGCCAACAACAAACGGCCAAAGCGGACGCTTTTCTGCGGAAAACGTCGTTGCCGGTTCGCTGACACGCGTGGGCTTTGCGTGAGGGTCACTCTTTGTGGG
>JBIKMD010000780.1:0-3437 GCA_044359465.1 Myxococcota bacterium | reverse complement strand
GGCGGGTTTTGCAGCCGCCGATTGGGCGTCCGCCACGCAGGACAGCAGCGGAGCCGCCGCCACGCTGTCACGCGTCTTCATAGGTGCCACGGATGGTGCGGCAGCGTTGGCGATTCCCCTGCGCATGAGCGCCAGCGGCTACGCGCAGGGCTATGTAGGAAAAACAATACAACGTTCACTTACCGGCTGCGCGCGCGTGTCCTTCGACCTGACACTCCCCGCGAACGCTCCAGCGGGACTACGCGGCAAAGGGATTCTCCATCTCGCTGGCGCGTGGTCTGAACCAGACGCGGCGGCGGCGTTGCAACCCGGTAAGACAACAACCGTGCACGTTCCACTTTCAGCCGGTTTTGCATCCCTTCCGCCGCGACAAGCCTATGCTCAGCTCACGGCGATAGGCGTCAAAGTCGAAGCGTCAAACGTCAGCTACGAAGGTCCAATCTACTTGGACAACCTTCGTATAGCCCCGGATTGGCCAAAGCTGCCTCTCGATCAAAACGTGCGCCCCGTTGGCACCTTTGGCGGCTTCGTTAGAAACAACGTCAACGACATTCCCTCTAGCAACGGCTTCCTCACCTTCGCAGCGGATGCACAGGCCGGCCGGCACGCACTACGTTGGCCCAAGCTAGGTCCCAATGACGGTGACTTCACGCTGCTCGAAAGTCGCTTTGGTAACGGACCAGCCGGAGGCGTGCTCAGCTTCGTCGATCACACCACTTTGCAAGCGGATGTAGCCGTGAGTGATGGCGGCACGCATCCGATGCGAGTCATTTTGTCACGCGTCTTCCCTGCCGCGCGCTACTCGACCACGGCAAAGCATGTTTCGTTCGTCACGAAAAAAGACGCGCGAGCGCGCATGCGAGGCCTCGCGCTCGTTCGTAATGGTGTGGTCGAAACGCTGGACCTCAATACGACGACAAGCGTTACGACCGGCAGCATGAGCGAGCCATGGCTTGTGCTCTTCGCAGGGGGAGCCGCCGGTTGGCCATTCGACGCCCCGCTGCTCGTGACCTTTCAGAACAAGCCGAGCACGATCACCGTGAGCGCTGACGGGCTCAACGTGAGCTTTACAAGCGGCATGGGCGCAGTGCACGTCATGCCGCTCCACGGACTTCAACGTTTTCCCGCGAGCACCGACTGGCTCAGTGCGCTTCCGGCGCCTAGCGTGGCACTTGCGCGTGCACTCGTGCCGAAGCTCCTCGCCTTCCCTATCGGCGTCAGCGAGACTTCGACTAGCGACGAAAGCGAAGTTCACATCACCGCGCAAATGACGCACGACGTGCTTGCGGATGCATGGGGAACCACTTCCGAACCCATTGCCGTGTTGCCGCCGCTGATCGCGCAGGCCCAACTCACCGCGTATCCCGTGCGCGTAGACGGCGCGCTGCAAAGCCTTTCTGTACCCACGTTTTACGGCCCCTTCTCGTTCGTTCAGGGAACGCGCATTCAGTATCACCTGCCGCTCCCTGCAGGGATCAGTCGTGTAGAGCTTCCTTTACGTGTCAAAAACGATACATTCGCAGACACCGTCCACGAAGAAATGAAACGTGTGATCCGCGAGCAGGTGCCAAACACACCCGCGAATTTCTACCTAGACGGGGATGATCGCGCTGCGCAGTTTCTGTGTGAAGCGTACGCGACCCTCGACCCGGCGAGCCCAGAAGCGGACAAAGCAAGACGAATGGCCGCGACCTTCATCGAGCACAACTGGCTCGACACCTCGCTGCAAACATTGACCGAGCCGGTCACCCGCCAAACCTATCTCAACAACGCAAAGTACTGGGCATCAACTGAGCCCTTCGACAAAGAGTGGTACACCGGCAGGCAACTCGCAGCACTGGCGACTTGCGCGCAGATTCTAGATCTCGATCTAGCTCGCGGCATGTGGCCCAAAGTGCTCGGGCTCTACCGCTACGATCGGGTGTTCTTCGATTGGGCCATTGGGACCGCCCTCTCGAGCGTGTTCGGCTTCACTGCGCTGATTGATGGCCTTTACTTCTCCTGGGATGGCATGATCGCCGTCGCGCGTTTGGCCAAAGCGCTCGGCGATCAAGACACCTATGAAGACGCTGCCTACCGCGCGGCGCGGCAGCAAGCGACCGTGTTCATGCTGTGGCACCACGCGGAGTGGGTCAAAGCGCTCGACTACGGAGTGGGTCATATCAGCGGGAAAAAAGGCCCGGTGGAAACACGCGGCGCGATCGATGGGTTTGTCGAGGACTACGGCTGCGCGACGCTAGAGTTTCAGTCGCTTTGGCAAACCGCGAACGCCATCGCCTATGATGTACTACCGCAATTTGCGCTTTACCGAGACTACGGCATCGCGCCGCGCTTGCGCACACTGACCTTTGAGATCATGCCCGCGCTCCATCCTGAATGGTTGAACGGTAACGCCATGGACGCTGTGGATGGGCGCTACTACGGCGCAATCAATTCGGCCTTTCACTTAACGGCGAGAGCGGCACTGTTCCACTCAGATCCCGCTCCACTCTATGCGGGCTACCTTGCGAGCGAGGGCACAGAAGCATCCAAGCAGTGGTACACGATGCGTTGGCACGGCGTGAGTGGCCCCATGTTGCTCGCGATACACAAGGCCATTGCGCCGAGTGTCGAAGTTCCGCTCGGGCGGATCAAGCCGCGCGCCCTCAGCTATGATGCGACGACGCAAACCCTGTCGCTAGAGGGAGATGTGGTGCGCGACGGCAAGGCCACGTTCCGGATCAGCACACCGCAAAACACGCGTGATTTGACACTCGATCTCTGCACGGGAGACGCCCTTTCGCAATCACTATGAGAGCATGTTAGCGCTTAGTGCATGCAAACGGCTCTCATCGTTGGCGCAACGGGCCTCATTGGCAACGCGCTCTTCAATCAACTTTTGACCGACGCTACGTTCTCCAAGATCATCGTGCTGGCGCGAAAGCCGCAGGCTGTTTCACATGCAAAAGTGGAATGGCGTGTGGTTGATTTTGACGCGGCGGCTACCTACGAAGCGTTGAAACACGACAACATCGACGCCGTCTTTTGCGCGCTCGGAACCACACGCAAACAAACACCGGACCTAGAGCGCTATCGCAAGATCGATCACGATTACCCGGTCAACATTGCGAAAGCGACGTCGCCTAGGGCGGTTTATTGCCTGGTGAGCGCGGTCGGGGCGAACCCTACATCCGCTGTGTTCTACTCCAAACTGAAAGGCGAGGTGGAAGCGCACATAGCACAAGCGGGCCCTGCGTCATTCTACGCTTTTCGCCCGTCGTTTCTCATAGGCGAACGCGAGGGTTCACGCGCCGTAGAGAACCTTTTCGCCGGGGTGTTTCGTGGCGTTGGGTTCCTCTTTCAAGGTCCCCTCTCGCACTACCACGCGATCACCGGCGTACAGGTTGCCACCGCTATGATTCGCGCCGCGAAGGAAAAAGCGCCTGGCACCCACATCC
>JBIKMD010000627.1:0-4063 GCA_044359465.1 Myxococcota bacterium | reverse complement strand
TCCCGTGCGTACGGGTGTGGCCTGTGACCCCGCGGTGATGATGAAGCTTGGCGGGCTCAGGTCAATGCGCAACGGATCGGGGATTGACGCGACGCGCTCGTTCCCTGCGATATCTGTGACCCGAACCGATAGAAAGCGAGGACCTTCGGTGTCTGCGTTGCTCACGGTGTAGCGGCACGAGAACCCCACACCCATTGTTGCGCTACTGTGTGTGCAAAGTTCCCCGCTGCGGGATCCCACGCGCAGCTCGATCACGGCTGCTGGTACAGGATCTGCGCCCGCGCACGGGTAGTCGCTCAAGCTGAAATTCACGGTCACCACGTCGTGTCCACTCTGCTTGCTGGCCGCCGAGCGATCAGTCGTGGGAGGCAGAACGAAAGTGGGCGCTTCGCTATCGATAGTAATGGAGCCAAAGGTGATTGCTTCACTCTGGTTGCCAGCAAGGTCTCGCGCGCCTTGCGCAAGCACATCGTAGGTGCCTGAGCTAAAAGTGGGCAGTACTTCTAGGCTCGCACCTACACTCGATGCGTCGATTTCTCGAACGTCAAAAGTGTGCTGGCTCCCGTCAGCGCGCGAGACTGCGATGACGCTTGGCAATTGTGAAAGCCGTTCGTCGAAGCGCAACGTCGTGCTCACGAGCTGATTTGCGCGTGCAACGGAGCGAGACAACAGGGGCGTTTCGGCAAGACCCGGCGCTGTTTTGTCTACCACTAGTCTTGCCGCGTCACTTACGACGCTCACGTTCCCGGCGAGATCCTGCAACGTTAAGACGACGATGTGTGTGCCTTCGGGCATGTCCGCGCTGCTGACGAATGCAGACCGATGTTCAGGTGTTACGGCAACGGTGTCTTGGGTCAGGGTGAAGCCTGTGTCCGTCGTCGCAGTGGCGCTTGCGAGCGCTTCGTTCGCCACCATGCTCACTAGCCGCTCGTCGCCAAGCCGCACGGGCAGCGTTGAGTCGACGGCGATTGCGCTCGCGCCAGGTGGTGTGAAGTCTAGGGTGATAGTGGTCGTGATGCTCGCATCCGCAACCGCGTTGCCGCCAACGTCGACAAAAGACGCGGCGGCGCTCGTGACGCCTTCAGGGAGCGCACGTGAGACAAGTAGCTCGTATCGATACGAACCGTCTTCGCCGCGTTCGAGGAACGTGAAAGGGGTACGCGCGGCCGTCGCTAGCACTAACTGAGGTTGGCCTCTGATCTCCCCCTCTATTTGCAGGCTCACGCGCAACACGTCGCCCACACGTGCACGCGAAGGTTCGATGGTTGCAGCAGCGATACGTGCCGGTGGCGCGCTAAACTGGTCCGAGCTCAGGCAGAGTCCCGCACGACAAGAACGCCCGGGTGGGCAGTCGTCATCAGACTCACAGGAGATCTCCGTGGTGTCATCTACTTCGAGGCGAACGCTGCAGGCGGCTGCAGCTTGCGTAAGCACGCCAAAAAGAAACAACTTAGTGAAGGTTGCCGACCGGTGGCCCATCTCTCGAGTGTAACGTGAAGCGACCGCGGCTTTCTTGTTTTTTGATGGATCGCGCCCATCGGTATTGGGCAAAAGCTGCGCGACGTTTTATAGAACCGCAAGTGGCTAAGTTTACGCTCAAATCGCCGGAGCCTCCGTTCATCAGCGAGCCCGAGACCCCATTCTGGTTTCGACGCGGCGTCGGCTTCACCATCAAAGTTTCGATTGAAGAGCCTGCGACTGCGCGGGTTATCGTGAAACGTCACGGCGGAGAACATGAAGTGTTGCTCCCGCGCGCAGATCTTCGCAGGTTGATGGCGCTCGACACCTTTCGTCAATGGCCGGAGCCTACGCCATGGCTCCAAACACTCGAAGCAAAAGACCTCGTCTACTACTCGCGAACACCTAGTGGGCGCGCGACCACAGGAGCGCCTCTGCTCGCAGGGCGAGAGGCGCGTCTTGCACTGCGTGATGGTCTTGGTCTCACCCTTGCGATTGCCGACGCAGACGAAATCGTTCCGTGGGTGTTCATGCCGCGGCGTGGTGCACTGACCAAGAAGACACTGCGCGGCGTGCGTCTTTCATCGCTCGAAGCTGGGACTGAAACCTACGCCGTGGACCTCTATGGCGGGCCGGCTGCGGTGACCGTGCTGCGCGCGCTTTTGCCGCTGCTCGATGGCCGTTTCACAGCAGCCGCAATCGCGCAGCACTTCGATTCTAGTGACCGCGCGCTCGTAGGCGCCGTGCTCACTTGGCTCGATGATTGCGCGTGTTTGACGCACGTCTCGCCGAGCAAACTGCAAGTGGGCGCACCGAGCGTCACGTGGCTAGGTCACGCGGCGGTGCTCGTTCGAGTGGGCAACGTGACGCTGCTCGTAGACCCGTTGTTCGTGCGTCGCAGCGATCCCCCTAAGCCCTTCATCGAAGCCGGTTTTGATTGGCGTTTGCTCCCCAAGGTCGACGCAGTGCTCATCACGCATGCAGACAATGATCATTTGAATCCGGGCTCGCTCGCGCGTTTGTGGCCGAACACACCCGTGATTGTGCCGGCGGCAGTCGAAGACAAACCCTATCAAGTGGATTTGCATGAGGTCCTGCGCTTCCTCTCGTTCGATGACGTGAGGCCGCTCAGCGATTGGTCGACCCTTCAGCTTGGCGACACGCGTGTGACCGCCGTGCCTTTTCAAGGTGAAGACTGGGGGCTTTCACTCGCGAAAGCGACGTACTTGATCGAAGGTCCCGGTGGACGTGTGTATGTGAGCGCAGACAGTTTCAACGCGTCTTCTCTTTTTGAACGCGTAAGATCGTACGGCCCCATCGACTTTGCATTCTTAGGCATCAGCGGCTGCGAAGAAACGTTGGTTGCGCCTCCGGGTTTTGGTTACGGCGAGTTCTACGCGCTGTGGCTGCCACGTGGGCGGCGCAACGAGTGGATCGCTCACACGCAAGGACCAAGTGACGCTGCCATCGCTGCGCGGGCCCTAAATGCGCGTCACGTGTTTGGTTATGCCGCTGGAGGCGGATCATTCATGGAGATGGCGCACGCCGATCGTGGAACGCATGCGGAGCTGGCAGAAATATTGGGTGAGCGCGCCGTGCGTTTGACGCTCGGCGATCCTTACTCACTCTGATGGTCAGTTGGGAATCGACTGCGTCTGGCCGTTCATGCGTACGCCGCGCGTGATGGCTGGTTCCTTTAAGCCGCCGCCGGTTGTCTTCGTTTCCACGAGCTCGCCCACTTGGCGGCAGCGCACTTGTTTGCCCGGCCGCGATTCGCGTTTCACTTTATCGTGCACAACCACGTCGCGTTGCTCACACTGCATGAGTGGCGTGACCGTCGTCGTCGAGACAACCTTCGGCTGTGAATACTTGGCATCGAGCGCCTGAATTTGCCCGGACAGGCGCCTGGCTTCCGTGCCACCGTCTCGTGCATAGGTGGCCTGGATGTATTTCAACATCAAAGTTCGGCGTGCGTTCTCGTAGGTCTTGTAGTTGGGTTGGTGGTCTTTGTGGATCTCACCAATGCCGCGCGTTGGCTTCAGTGGTGCAATGTTCAGCTCACGTTCACGTTGATGATAGGTCACGGCCGATGCATCGATCTTTGACATACTGCTTGCCTCCAGTTGAATGCTGTATCGCCTGAACATTCACGCTGGTGCTGACTTCGGCTTTCCGTTCGTTTGCCGAGGCCATGTGACAAGCCAGCTTGCAGCTGACTGTCAATCGAGCTTGTCAATTCCAAGCGCTGAGAGCAGCGCTGCTGCTTTGACCTGGGTTTCGTCCCATTCTGCGCGTGGGTCGGAGTCGAGCAATACCGCCCCGCCTACACCAAAGCTAAAGCGCGAACCGTCCATCACGATGGTGCGGATGACCACGGCAAGATCAACGTTTCCGCTGCGATCGATGTAGCCTAGGGCTCCTGAATAGACACCGCGTGCGGCACCCTCTAGCGCTCGTAACCACTCGATAGCGCGCCGTAGGGCGCTCCCGTCATTGATGCTGCGGGCGACACTGCATCGATGATGGACCACGGCCCCGCCTGCGTCGTGGCGCGCACTGTGGAGACGAGTTGAAATACACTTGGGTACGTTTCGATCTCGAGGAG
>JBIKMD010000626.1:0-4064 GCA_044359465.1 Myxococcota bacterium | reverse complement strand
ACAACTCCGCTTGCAGCACCGTCGCTAGTTTTCTCATGGACACAGACATTCGATTCAGCTTCCAGCAGCTCGATGAGTATCGCTGAGCGATAGAGTTTCTTTCACTCGCCACATGGCTAACAAAGTTGATTCGATAACGCTTGGCCGCCTACGGCCACTTGGGTTCGGGCCGCGGCCTCGACCTTCGATCTCAACCACCCAAAAGCACCTCGGCTGCGTGTGCATTTCCAACACGTGCGGAGCCAGCAGCCTGCCTAGCGGTCGCCACGTGCTTCTCCGACAGCGCAAGCTGCAACGCTGTCGCGAGGGTCTGTCCATTCAACCGTGCGTAAGGAATGGCTGGCGGCCCAAGCGACGCCCGTGCCACCAAGTGAGCCCAACCGAATTGATCGAGTAAATGCGGCACGATGACTTGTGGAATGCCGGCCCGCAGCGCGGCATGGGTCGTACCGGCGCCGCCGTGATGAACAATCGCTGCGCAACGCCGAAGCAAACGATCAAAATCGACGGGCCCGGTAAAGTAGATCTCAGGGTCGTGAGCAGCTTCGCTCTCTGATCCGGAAAGGATCACAGCGCGGCGCCCTAGCGCCTTGGCGGCCGAGACAAAAATGCGGGTCGCGCTGGTTCCCCCTGCCGCGCGGCTACTCGGCATGCTGCCAAAACCGAAAAACACGGGCGGCGCCCCCGTGTTGAGAAAGGCGTCGAGTGCGGAAGGCAGGTTCTCGGGATCTGAAAGCGTCAACGCGCCCGTAAAGGTCACACGTCGCCCTTCCGGGGCGGAGATCGTGCCAAACAAAGGATCCGAAGCAACGATGACGTTCGAGCCGCGATGCTGCTCCCAGGCTCCGCGTTGTGGCGCAAGTCCGAGCTCGCGGCGAAGCTGCTGCAGCGGGCCGCCAAAGGCCGCCTCCCAAAGCACCGCATTGGCTCGCCAACTCAGCTTGTTCAAGAAACGCGGAAGACCAAAATAGGGCAGGCCCGAAACAGGATAGACCTCTGAGTCAATGACGTGTGGGCCTACGGCGAGATACACATGCCGTAAATGTCGAGCCTCACAAATGGACGCCGCGGCTGGAAAGACAGCCGTGGTCACCAGCGTCTCTGCATCACCACTTTGTTCGTAAACGGCGCGAGCGCAAATCGACAAATCTTCTCTGAGCGCCTGCATGACGCGAAAAACATTCGGCTCGACCAAGATCGCTCGTGCCGAACGACCGGCAACGACGAAGGGAATGCCGTAGGGCCGGAGCCAATCCTCGAGACCTGGGAGCGTCACCAGCGCCACGTGGGCACCGAAGCGCTGCACCTCCAAAGCCAAGGCCAGCATCGGTTGAACGTCTCCTCTAGAACCGAATGCAGCGAAAACGATCTTGCGCACGCGTTATGCTATCATCCGATGGAGTTATGATCACGATAGACGACACTCAATTCCCGGTTCTGCTGATTCGGTCCCACGACATCCAGCCCGGGGAGGCCGTGGGTACCGTTGAAACGATTGGACAGTACGCTGCGAGAGCAAAGGGGCTGAATACCAAAATCGCGCTGATTGTCTTTGAAGGCGACATGGTGGACGCGCAGTCGCGAAAGGACATGGCGCAGAAAGTGAAAGCGCTTCCGGAGATCGAAGCGTACGTCGAGATCAGCATCGTCATCGTCAACAGTTCTTTCAAACGGGGTGCGCTCACTGCCCTGCTCTGGCTCATCGGTACGAAACCGCCAACACGTGCGGTGTCAGACGTCCAAAGCGCACTCGCGGTGCTCAAGACATCGTCTGTTGTTGCGCCTGCGGGTTGTACCTTGGAGTTCTTGCGCGGCTTCGGAGCGCGCGGACCGTAAACGCTCACCTCCGCTAGAGATGACACAGCGCTGCAAGACCCTCGAGATCCTGAAGACTGAGGAGTCCCTGCCCTTCTCGCTTCACTAGGCCACGTGCTCGTAGCGTTCCCAAACAGCGACTCACCGTGCGTAGCTCGATGGCAAGCGCGCTAGCCAAGTCGATCGTTGTGAGCGGGAGCACCGTAGTGAATTTGCCGCGCGTCTGACCGAACGCGGAGGCATAAAGCAGAAGCAGTTTGGCAAGCTTGGCCAGGCCGGCTGACTCGGTGTGAACCTCCGTCATTTGCGCAACGTCCGAGGCGAATAACGCACACTGTTCATGCGAGTGGTCGTCATCTTCTGGCGAACGCTGTAGTTCCGACGGCACACGAGCCACGGCGATCACGTTCGCGAGTGGCACAGGCAAAACAACGCGCCCAGGCGGACAAAGGCGCAGTAGCGGTGTCGCGCCGTCCGCCCGGAGCAGCCTCACCTCAACGAGTCCGCGCACCACAAGTCGGCGACAAACCTGCTTTTTTTCGCTCTCAAAGACGGTGTCACGTGCGGGAATTTGCTCGTTTTTTTCAGTGAGTACTCGCAGGCCGGGCAGGCGGCTCGGAAGCAGCGAGATGGGCAGCGACGTCAGAGGGATCGGGGTTTGCACTTGCATCATGCCGTCTGTGATACGAGGCCGCGTAAAATTGGCCCTTTTGGCCATCACTATTTTTCGATTGATTTTTTTCCTTCAAACACAGATTGCCCCGCGCGGTTTGAAGGCATGACGATCTTTGATGGCAATCGGGCGCTTCTGGACGCGTTTCGGCGCGGCGAACGTTGGGCCTTGGAGGTCGTCTATCGTCACTATGTCAGACAGGTCGACGCATTGATTCGCCGCGGCTTTTACATTGCCGAAAAAAGTGTATCGATTCCGGGCGTCCATTCGGCTGCGGAGCACCTCGAGCACGTCCAAGAAGTGTTCGTTCGCGCTTTCACGGAAGCTGCGCGCCTAGCCTACAATGCGCTCAAACTTTACCGCCCCTACCTATTGCGCATTGGCAAGAACCTTCTCGTCGACCGCGCGCGCAAAATCGACCGCCATGTGCTCGGCAAGATCGACGATCTTCACCAGACGCTCGCAAGCCTACCGGACGACGCACTCACACTAGGCCAAGAGCTCGACAACGATCCGGAATGGCAATCGGCCGCAGCGGCGACCCGCGAGTTCATTGCCACCTTGCCAGAAACAGAACGCAAATTCGTAGAGCTGCGTTTTGTGCTCAGGCAATCACAATCGGACGCCGGAGCAGCGTTGAATCTGACGCGCAAACAAGTGCGCCGCAAAGAAGAACTCATTCGCGAGTCACTGCGAACCTTTCTCAGTGCACGTGGGCTGGGAGCGGTGGCATGAAGCAACTCCTCCTGGCGCTGGTTGCGCTCTGCGCATGTAAACAGCTCGATCGCAGCACCAAAAACGCCTGCAACACGAGCGCGGATTGTGTCGGCCTGCTGAACACTTGCGAAGGCGGCGTTTGCACGGATGTGTTTAGCATGCTTCCCTCGGCGACCGGCGGGACTACCGGAACAACCGGAAAGCAGTGCACCGAATCGCTGGAGTGCGGCGCTGGCAAGGTCTGTAGCGACGGTCGCTGCGGCGGTTTCGTCGAACGAGACTACTATCAGACAACAGTCGCGTTTCGGGTGATGCTCTGTCAGACACTCTCCGAAGTGTGTGGCGACTCGAAGATGGTCGCTAAATACGGCAGCGATGCGATCACCAATTGTGAAGCCGACGACGAAGCGCCCTTTGGCCTGTCGCTTGGTCCGACCTTCGTCACCATAGACTCGTGGGACCCGTTGAATGCAGCGCGCTGCGTGGCTGACACACGGAGCATGCTCAAATCAGGGCTACAAAAGCCCGTGTTTTCGTCATTGCCAGAGGTGTGCAGCAGCATCGGCTATTCGGACAGTAATTTCTCGTGCGAGTTAGGACAGATCGAATGCTTCAGCGACCACATCTGCTCGAAGCCAGCAAACGCCACCGGCAAATGGCCGTGTGTGGCGAGCCGCGCTGCGTTTGGAGAAACCTGCTTCGATCGTTCCACCTCTGGGCTCAGCATCCCGCAGCGTATCAAAGACACCTGTACCTCGGATTCTTACTGCGATCTGCGCAATAACGGCACTTGTAAAAAGCGTTTGGCGCCCGGCAAGGCGTGCCTGCAGCAGTACTACGACAATGATCCTGTCTTTGA
>JBIKMD010000625.1:0-4068 GCA_044359465.1 Myxococcota bacterium | reverse complement strand
AACGGTGACGCTTGGGGCTTTCTGACCCGCACCCTGCAACGGCGCATCGGCTTCCGAAACAGAAGGCGTGAACGGCGTGAGCTCAACAGAGGCGCACCCCGCGAGCGCGACGAACAAGAGCGAATACTTCATGGTGGCGGCGCGCTACGTCAGCACGGCGTAAACGGGCAAGGTGTTTTTTGCGAGCGAGAGTGAGGGAGGCGAGTTCCGTCGGCTAGTCGATGCGGCGGAGCTTCATTTGCACGTCGCTCGACCAGTGGTTGTCGAACGCGCGGACGCAGGTCGACAGGTAGCGATCGTAGTCGTCGTACACTTTATTGCCCCACTTGGCGCGAATGGCAGGCTCGTGCTTCTTCATGCGGTGCAACCATTCCGCCGTGGTCTTGCCGTAGCTCACCCGCTGCGTGCGGAGCTCTTCGATTTCCCAATGTGGGTTGACTGCGGCCACGAGCTCTTCGAGGCGCGGGTTGAGACCGCCCGGGAAGATCACGTCGGCAGTGAACTGAAGATCTTCTAGGTCTTTGCGCGCGCGAGGTACGCGGTTGCGCAAGATGGCTTGAAAACCAAAGCAAGAGCCCGGCTTCACCCACTGCGCTGCACGCGAGAAGTAGGCGCGATAAATGTCGACCGCTTTGCCGTCGCGCGCTTGCGCAGGCGAACAAAGGTGATCGATCATTTCGATGGACTGCAGCGCGTCGTAAGGTTGTTCCGGCACGAAGTCTTTGTAGTCAGCAAGCCAAGCACGCACGCCTGGAAGCTTGCGGCGGTTGATCTCTTCGAATTGCTGCGTCGACAGCGTAATGCCCTCGGCTTTCCGCGTTTTGCGCATCACGTGGTATTCGAGGTTCGCACCCCAGCCGCAGCCGATGTCTAGTACGCTCTTTTCAGGCGTAATCTCGGCATAGTCGTAGAGCACCTTGCTCTTTTGGATCTGCGCTTCTTCGAGCGTTTCGTTCCCGGTGAGGTAGGTGGCACTCGTGTAGTGCATCATTTCGTCGAGCCACAGGCGGAAAAACTCGTTCGAAATATCGTAGCCGACTTCGATCTGCTCTTTGGTAGAGGTCATAAGCGCAGGACAAAACAGACTTTTATGGCCCCGCCAACTGGGCACGGCAGTCGGAAATCCGTCCCACGAACCGGTTCCAAGCGCATGGTTGGGAGTTGACAAACGAACTTTGGTGACAAAAATAGCCCTCGTTCTGGTCCTGTTTCAAAAAGCCTGCATCTTACTAGTGAGAAGGAGTTCGAGACCCCATGCTTCGCCTGAGTCGCATGACAGATTACGCCATCGCTTTGCTGGGCCATTTCGCCTGCAAAACCGGGGTAGTCCCATGCAATACTCGTGAGTTGGCCGACAGCGCGGGCCTTCCGGTCACCACCACGGCCAAGATTCTCAAACAACTGTCTGATTCGGGCTTGCTCGTTTCTCAGCGGGGAGTACGTGGGGGCTACGTGCTCGCGCGTCCCGCGAGTGAAATCACCATGCAACAAGTGATTTCTGCCCTCGAAGGCCCCATCGAAATGACCCAAGGCAGCATCGAACAACAAAGTCAGGCGTGTCCGATTGGACGGAATTTCAACAAGATCACGTCAGTTGTGAATGAAGCACTCTGTGCACTGACGCTCGCGCAATTGCTCGCTGTAAAGGAGAACAAGTCATGAGTAACGCCACACTTTCAGTCGTTCCGCCGCACGCCCTCTCGTTGCGGAACAATGAGCTAGATAAGTACGTTGCGGAAATCCGCAAGCACCCGCTGCTCAACCGCGAAGAGGAAATGAAGCTCGCCCTGCGTTTTCGCGACTCGGGTGATGTGGCGGCAGCGCACCAGCTCGTCGTATCAAACCTTCGCTTCGTGGTGAAAATCGCGCACGAGTTTCGCGGCTACAGCTTGAAGATTCTCGACCTCATCCAAGAAGGCAACATTGGCCTCATGATGGCGGTCAAGAAGTTCGACCCAGACCGCGGCTACCGCCTCATCTCGTATGCCGTGTGGTGGATTCGCGCCTACATGCGTAGCTTTGTGATGCGCACCTTCACCAGCGTGAAGCTGGGCAGCACGCACGCCTCGCGCAAGCTCTTCTTCAAGCTCCGCTCGACCAAATCGCGCATGGAGCAAGACGGAGAGGACGCACCAACCACGGCGGAGCTCGCTAAAGAGCTCGGCGTGACAGAGAGCGACGTGCTCGACATGGAAATGCGCATGGGCGCGCGTGACTTCTCGCTCGACCAAGAGTCGCCGGACGGCCGTCCGAGCTTCCTCGACCGGCTGAGCAGCGAAGAGGCGAACCAGGAGGAACAATACGGCGCCGAGGAATTGAAGCGCCTCAACTCGAAGACCGTGCACAACGCGTTGGCCAAATTGTCTGAGAAGGAGCGCTACATCGTTGAGCAACGTTTTTTGCTCGATGAGCCGCGCACCCTCAATGACATTGGCGAGGAATTTGGGGTGTCACGTGAGCGCGTGCGTCAACTCGAGGCACGCGCCATGGGCAAGCTCAAAGCCGCGCTCGTTCCCAAAGTGACCGAAGACGCGACGGCGTAATCGCTCTCGTGTTCAATCCTCGCGATTGAAGTCGTCTTCGCTCGGCGCGCCGGCTTCTTGCTCGGCGATCTTCTTCTTCACATCTTCCATATCGAGCTTCTGCACCTGGCCGATGATCTCGTCGAGCGCTTCACGCGGTAGTGCGCCGGAATGCGAGAAGACGATGATGCCGTCGCGAAACACCATCAGCGTTGGGATGGCGCGAATTTGAAAACCTTGCGCGACCGCCGTCTCCTTCTCCGTGTCGATCTTTCCAAAGGTGATGTCTTTGTAGTGCTCTGAGGCTTCTTCGAAGACCGGCGCGAAGGCGCGGCATGGGCCGCACCAGGCGGCCCAGAAGTCGAGCAGCACGATGCCTGGTTTGTCGACGTGTGAATCCAGATTCTGTTCAGTCAGCTCTAATGTGGCCATGGTGCGTTCCTTCTCTTCCTTCACCCACATGGGGATCAAGGTCCGTCAGACCTTTTCGTTGCGACTTTGACGCATCGTCTCTACACTCAAACAGCTTTATGAGTGACGATCTGGACGAATTGGTAATCGACCTGCCGGACCTGATGGCGATCCCAGATACCGCCCCAGCGCCGCGCTATGCCGTGAATCTACGCATTATTTGGGACAATGGCGACAAGGTAGCCAGTGGTCCAGCGATGAATTTATCCCACACGGGCATTTTCATTCGCACCAAAGAAGCGCCGCCCGTTGGCAAAGAGGTGCGACTCCTCCCAATGATCAACGGTGAAAACTCGAACCTGGTGATCAAGGGCCGCGTCGTTCGGGTCTCAGACACCCCCGCGCCAGGCATGGGCGTGCAGTTCACGCCTAAATCTCGCGCCGAGCGCAAAGAGGTCGAGGCCTTTGTAGAAATGTACGCGCAGGTTTCGCCCAAGGCGCGCTGAGCCCTCTATCGAGCGAGAATGTACGCATTCCAAGTAGGTTCATTCTCGACCACGGTCTGCGGCCGAAAATTGCCGTTCGCTTCACCGTTCTTGTCCACGTCTTCCCAATAGATATCGACGTGTTTGAAGCCGGCATCCATGAGGACATCGCGCGCCTCAGTGATGTGCCAGAGCCGCCAATCATAGTGAAATGCGCGTTTGAGGCGTGAGCCGTCTTTGAACTCGAAGTGGATGTTCGCCGTGAAGTGACCGTCAATAGGATTGTAGGACGCCTGCTCCCAGATGTACTTGTACTTACGATAATTGCGTGGCTCGAGGCTCGTTTGTTGCGACGTGGAGCCACCCATGATGTCGAGGAAGAAGATACCGTCCTTGACGAGCGACGCGCGCACGCTCTTGAAATACGTGAGCAGATCTTTGCGCTGGTGAAAGACCCACCAGCTGTAGTTGTAGGCGCAAATCGCATCGAAGCGTTGTTTGGTCTTTTGCCGAACGTCGGCTTGCACGAGCTTCACGCGGCTGCTGACGCTCTTATCGAGCGGCGCCAACCGATGCTGCTTGGACCACGCTAGCACCGAGGGTTCGAGGTCCACACCAACGGCTGTACGGTCCTTGCTGCTTTTCGCCCA
>JBIKMD010000012.1:0-13853 GCA_044359465.1 Myxococcota bacterium | reverse complement strand
GCATGACCTGGATGGCGACGTCGCGACCAAGGACCTTGTCGCGGCCGCGGTAGACGACACTCATGCCGCCTTGCCCGACTTCTTCGAGGACCTCGTATTTGCCGAACGTGCGCGCTTCCATCTGCCTCGTCAGTCTAGCACTACTTGTGCACGACTCACATCATCAGTCGCCAAAGCTCATTCCAATGGCGCGCGCCATCTTCACCAGGTCTCCATTCACGTCGACGCGTTTTTCGATGGCCAGCGCGTCTTTGAGGGGCGTGGTGATCATCCGGTTGGCCTCAATGCCAACGAGCACACCACGTTCGCCGCGCAAAAAAGCGTCGATTGCGTGGGCGCCCATGCGGGTGGCTAGAAGGCGATCGAACGACGAGGGCGTGCCGCCGCGCTGAATGTGCCCAAGCACGGTCACGCGCACTTCTCTGTCCGTCAGCTGCTTGATTTCGTGCGCTACGACGTGGCCAACGCCGCCATAGCGGGGCATCGCGCCTTTCTGGCCCTGCTCTAGAATCGTCACATTTCCGTCTTTGGGCTTGGCGCCCTCAGCCACCACCACGAGAGAGAAGAAGGTGCCGCGGCGCACGCGCGTGTGGATCCGATTGGCAATGCTCGCCATGTCGTAAGGAATTTCAGGAATCAAACAGATGTCCGCCGCACCTGCGATCGCTGTGTGTAGCGCAATGAACCCGGCGTCGCGCCCCATCACTTCCAGAATCATCACGCGGTCATGGCTCTCTGCCGTCGAGTGCAGGCGGTCGAGCGCCTCGGTGGCAATCTCTACCGCGGTGTTGAAACCAAAGGTGACCTCAGTGCCACCCAGATCATTGTCGATCGTTTTGGGCACACCAATGACGTTGATGCCGCGCTCGATGAGCTCGAGCGAAATACGCTGGCTGCCATCTCCACCTACGGAAATGATGGCGTCGATGCCGAGGGCTCTGAGCTTGTCCAAAATCTCGCCCGAGCGATCGATTGTGCCAGTGGGCGTCTCGAAGTGAAAAGGATTGCCCCGATTGGTGGTGCCGAGGATCGTGCCGCCACGATTCAAGATGTCTTTCACATCGTCCGAAAGCAGCTCGCGGACCGTTCCGTTGCCGAGCAGACCGCCAAATGCGCGTTCGATGCCAAACACGCGAATGCCTTGCGCCGTGGCATTTTTCACCACTGCACGAATGACGGCATTGAGGCCTGGGCAATCACCGCCGCCCGTCAGAATTGCGACGCGCCGTTCACCGGCGGGTTTGGTTTGCCAAGCCGTGGGCCAACCTTCAGTCCAAGTCATGCGAGCTTCCTTTGCTTGAGCGCCTCTTTGGGCGCGTAACGCGCGAGCACGTAACAAAACAGAATCATGGCCAAGGTGGCGGCGATCGTTCGGATCGAATCAAAACGGCCCTTCCACTGATGGAAGAGCAAACCGTAGCTCAGCTCCACGTGCACCCAATAAACTAAGAGCGATCGACGACCGAGTAGCACCAAAGTGCTCGCACCGGTTTGAAACTTTCCTAAATAAAGTGACGCGGCCCAGATGAGCCCGAGGGCGAGCGAGGTGCGCTCGAGCGTGAAAACTGGGTGCGTGTTGCTGCGCGTAAACGCGAAGGTTTCGGGGGTGATGAGGCGCACCGCGAGAATGACGAAGTAAGCTAGGAATAGCCATTTTGCCGCAGAAAACACCCGCTCTCCGGGCGCATACGCACCGAGCGCTGCACCAAGGAGCGCGACGCCGCACCATGGAAAGAGTGGGAACATGGCGAACGCAGACGGGCCGCCCACATGGTAGCGAAAGAACGCGGGCACCGCCTCGAGCCAAGGGGCCTTACAAACGAAGGGAGTAGCGAAGATCACCGCGAGGCCTGCTGCGAGCAGCGTAGGCCCGGCCGCGTTGAGGCGGCGTCCAAAGACGTAGACACCAACCGTGATAACGATGCTGAGTCCAATGCAATTGAGCACATCGACCCGAAGCATCATGACGGACATGGCGCCGTCGCCCCCAAGTGCCCACTCCTGAATGCGAAAGAGCAGCGAGAGCAACCAGATCTCGACGCCGCGTCTGAGCATGGCGCCCGGGCCCTTGGTGATGGCGAGCGAGGTCGCGAGGCCCGCAAGCGCAAGAAACATGGGCGCTGCGCCGCCGCCGAAATAGTAGGTGACCGAGCCGTAGAAAGTCTTGCGAGTGTCAGGCGCTACGAAGCTGTCGAACATGTGCAGCGCGATCATGCAAAGCACAGCGATGCCGCGAACGAAGTCGACGGCGGCGAGACGGTCTTGTCTTTGTGTTGGCGGACGCACAGTGCCTGTTGCGACGCTTGTTCAGGCGTGGTCAAGTTCGCGTCATGGCGTTTTTTCAAACCGCTTGGAGTTTAGACAACCAATTCACCACCGATCGCCTGCTGCGTCAGTATTTGCAGCGTACGATCGGGAAAGATGCGCTTGCGGCAGCGGATGACGAATTAACGGCCCTTGGTGCGATCACCGCCGGTGATATGCTGCACAATGCCCTGACTCAGCGTGATGACGAGCCTACGCTCGAACAGTGGGATGCGTGGGGCAAACGCATCGATCGCATCAAACTGAGCGAAAGCTGGAAGCGCGCCAAAGCCGTCGCTTGCGAGTTCGGCCTGGTGGGAACGGCCTATGAAAAGAAGCTCGGCGTGCACTCGCGGGTGCTGCAGTTCGCGAAGGTCTATTTGTTCGAACCGTCGAGCGATAGTTACTCCTGTCCGCTCGCGATGACCGATGGCGCTGCCAAGACTTTGCTCACGCACGACAATCGCGCGCTCGTTGAACGCGCCGTACCGCGCCTGACGAGTCGCAACGCTGCGGATGCTTGGACGAGCGGACAGTGGATGACTGAGCGCACTGGCGGTTCCGACGTGAGTCAGACCGAGACCGTCGCACGCCTCGTAGACGGCGAACACCGCTTGTTTGGAACCAAGTGGTTTACCTCTGCCACAACCTCGGAGATGACGCTCACCTTGGCGCGTCCCGAAGGCCAGCCTGAAGGTAGCCGCGGGCTCACCTTGTTCTACTTAGAGCGTTCGAAAGCCGATGGTTCGCCGAACGGCATCTTCGTGAACCGTTTGAAAGACAAGCTCGGCACGCGCAAGCTGCCAACCGCGGAGCTCACGCTCGATGGTGCGGTGGCGACGCCGGTCAAAGGGATAGGCGAGGGGGTGCGCAACATCACGCCCATGTTGAACGTCACACGCTTGTGGAACTCCGTTTGCGCCGCTGCCGGCATGCGCCGCGGCGTTGCGATGGCCCGTGATTACGCGGTCAAGCGCCGCGCGTTTGGCTTATCTCTCGCCGAGAAACCGCTGCACTTGGATACCCTCGCGGGTATGCAAGCCGAGCTCGAAGCGGGCTTCTTGCTTGCGTTCCGTGTCGCTGAGTTGCTCGGCGCAGAGGAGACTGGCGTCAATGCGCAGCCGGAGCTCGCGCGCATCGTGACGCCGCTGGCCAAGCTCACGACCGGCAAACAGGTGGTGGCGGTGGCGAGTGAAGCGCTCGAGTGTTTTGGCGGCGCTGGGTACGTGGAAGATTGCGGCGTTGCGCGTTTACTGCGCGATTCCCAAGTGCTTCCGATTTGGGAGGGCACGACGAACGTGTTGTCGCTCGACACACTGCGCGTGCTCACGGCGAGTCACCCTGCCTTGATCGCAGACACCGCGCGACTGACCCACGCCATCGCAGACACAGCGCTTCGCGAAACCGCCGAACGTGCCTCGCGCGCCATTGAGAACGCTGTCCTCAAAGCGGGTCAGCTTGCGAGCACTGATCCCAAGGGCTGCGAAGCGACTGCGCGCCGGGTGGCATTGACCTTGGGACGCAGCTACGCGCTCGTTTTGTTGTGCTCACACGGCGATTATTGTGCGCGTGAGCTCGAAGACACACGCTCGCGTTCAGCAGCGCTGCGTTTCGCTGCGCACGGCTTCGATTTGATGGGCGGCGCGGGCGCTCGCGAAGACGAAGCGGCCTTGGCCCTTGGCTAAACGCCAGGCTGCGCGTCTCACTCCAAAACTAGGGTGTCGTCTAGCGTTAGGGCTTGCGACTCGCTCGGCTTTACCCGCTGTTCACGCGGGCTTGGGTCCGCCATGCGCAACTTGAGCTCGCGCGCAATCATGGCGGCCTGGGTGAGCGTACGGCGAATAACAATGCGACCTCGGTTCTTTTCGTCGTGTTTCATGGTGTGCCCTTTGGTAAAATCCGCATTCCGTTGATTCGCAAACAACGGGCCAAGCGGATTTCATTCACCAAATCGAAACTAAGAACGGTGCATAAGATCACACCGAGGCGTTTAGGTCTTGGCGATTGTCACCGTGCTCGCATCGCACAACGTTCCATCTGGCTTCACCATGAGCGAATGGCCTTGCGTTCGAAAGCGGGGAGTACCTGGCCCCCAGTTGGCGTTGACGATCCACACACCAAACTCACGCGCGAGCGCCGGAAGCAGATCGTAACGCTGGTCCCCTTCGTCTTCGACCCATGCGCTCGAAAACAGCAGCACATCGGCAGCACGTAGCTCCGCTTCCGCCTCTTCGGCTAGGAAGTGCACGTCGAAACAGATTGCCGCCGTCACTGTGAGTCCGCCGATGGTCCACAAGGGATGGGGCTCGTCACCCGCGCTCGCCCACGTCTCAGGAAACCACGGATGCCGTTTGCGGTAGCGACCCTCCAGCGCGCCGGTGGGACCATGCAGGGTCATGGTGTTGTAGAGGCGAGCACCCTCGCGCTCGACAATGGCCCCAGCGAGCCAAATGCCTCGTTGTTTCGCGCGTAGCGACAAAGCCTGGCTCAGCGGCCCGCCAAGTGGTTCTGCCTGCGGTGAAAGATCGAAGTCACCCCGCGCATCGAGATAACCCGTGAAGGCGAGCTCCGGTAACAAGACGAGCTCGCCCGGCTCTGTGCTTAGGAGATCGAAACGCGCGAGCTGCGCCTGCGGATCGCCGTGCACATGCGGGAGCTCAAGGTGGCGAAGTTTCACGAATCGAAGAGTTTGGCGAGCTCGTCCGCTTGAGACTTAGCGTCTTTGTAGCCGAGCGCCATCAAGTCACGACAATACGCACTGTCGAAGAGTAAGTAACTGAGAAAATCTGCGTCAACGGTGTCTGCGCCAGCAGCGGAGTGACGCAAATAGCGCGCAAAGACACCCTTCGCTTTGCGAGAGAAGGGCCCGCGGCGCGAATGTTCTGCAGCGATCTTTCCAAGGTCGAGCGAAGGCCGCACCACCACTGCGTCGACGTGCCGATAGGCCGCCTTACGCATGGGCGCGAGGACTTCGTTGATTTTCTTCTCGAAGTCTTCGCCGTACACGAGGCGACCACCTTCGAGCATGTGGTTGAAGCGATGCAAACGGTCGATGTCGTAATCCAAATGGTCGAGCAGCAGCGCGTTGAGCACTTTGCCTGCGAGGTATGGCAAACCTGGGAACTCTGCGAGCCGGTGGTGGTCTTTGACCGTTTCTGTCACGGCGTGGTGGCGCAAACCAATGACGAGGAGCTTGTCCGCACCGAGGCGCAAGGCAGGAGAGATGGGCGTATTCTGCCGGACGCCGCCATCCGAGTAGTAACGTCCTTCCACACTGACAGCGGGAAACAAAAACGGAATCGCCGCAGACGCGAGCGCGTGCTCTGCGCGAATGTGCGTAGCACGCGCGACAATGCGTGCATCACTCGTCCACTGCGGAACCCCGCCGCCGAGCCGTTCGACGAAAATGGTCGTGAGACCGCTGATCACATCCGTGGCGCTCACCGCGAGCGCTTCAAACGCCCCTGAGGCCAGGGAACGGCCAATGCCGCTCCAGTCCATACGATCGAGCACCAGGCGTTCGAGTGGAATGGTGTTGAGCAAGCCGCCGAGCCTTCCGGCGCGTTCCTCTACAAAGGGGATGTTGCCGAGGAGGAGCCTTGGCGCCTCCAGCATCTGTTTGGCGCCGAATTTGACGACGTCTTCGAATTCCAAATCGTTCCAAACATCGGTGAGCGTGCGCACACCTTCGTCTGGTTGATCGGCAGTCGATGCCAGATAACACGCGTTGATTGCACCAACGGAAGTGCCGCAATAAATGTCGAAACGTACCTTCGGGCCCAGCTCTTTGCCGAGTGTCTCGCGAACGTACTGCAGCACTCCGACTTCATAGGCGCCGCGGGCGCCGCCGCCGGAGAGCACGAGACCAATTTTCATGTGGGCATCTTAAGGGACGAAGCGTTCGCGCGCACCTATTCGGCAGCGATTCTCGAACCCTGGCTTGATCGAACGCAGCGCAAAGGTCATCTTCATGGCCGCTTGTTCGAACGACGCCCACATCGCTACTTGGCGCTAACGCTGCTTGGCCTATGCAGTTGCTTTCACGCCCACTACCTGGCCCAAGCGACGCGTGGTCAGCTCGAGATTCTCGATAAGCGTAGGCCGATCCCAAGTGTCATTGCAGACCCGAGGACCAGCGAGACCGTGCGCGGGCTCCTGGCCGAGGTGGAGCCGGTCAAACGGTTTGCGACCGCGCACGGCCTTTCGGCAACCAATAACTACTCTCGCTACTCGGACCTCAAACGCGAGGCTGCGGTGTGGGTAGTGACCGCTTCACAACCGCTCGCCTTCCAAACGAAGACGTTTTGGTTTCCGATTGTTGGTGACGTGCCGTACCTCGGTTGGTTTCGCCATCGCGATGCCGCGCGCTTTGCGGCGGCGCTTCAGAAAGAAGGCCTGGACGTGAGCTTGCGTCCGGCGTCTGCTTATTCGACTTTGGGTTTTTTCGAAGACCCCATTCTTTCCACCATGCTCAGTACAGCCGATGAGCTCCCGGACCTGGTGAACACCATCTTGCACGAGTCGTTGCATGCAACCTTCTATGTTCCAGGGCGCACGGATTTGAGCGAAAGCGTCGCCTCCTTTGTTGGTGATGAGCTGACGCTAGACTATCTGGATGTGCGTTTTGGGCCTGGTTCCAAGGAGCGTGCACGCTATGAAGCAGACGTAGCCCGCGGGAATGTGCGGCGCGAACGCATGTTACAGACCAAAGCAGCGCTCAAGACGCTTTATGCATCGCGCGCGACAGACGAAGAAAAACGCGTGCAAAAGGGGCAACTGCTCGGAGCGCTACGCCGCGCCCTCGGGACGAAACGGGTCATCAACAACGCGTCGCTCGCCGAACTGGCCAGTTACGGCAGCGGCCAACAACAGCTACGCACATTGCTCGTTTCGCTCGGGCGCGATTGGCCTCGTTTTCTGGCGGCGCTTCACGCGTGGGCCAAACAACCGGCGCCCTCGTTTGCTACACTGCTCTAAGCTTTAGCCCCAAACCATGCGCCACACACAGCGCGGATTCTTGCGCGTGCGGCACTCCACATGTTCGCAGCTCGCTTTTTTCGCGCCGGTCAGCTCGAGCATCCGCTGCGCCCAACCCGCGATCGACTCGCACATGGCGATGTGAGGCGTGTCAAAATCGACAATCTCGAGCTCGAACGAAGTTGGACCGAGCTGGCGCGTGAGCAATTTTCCTGAGTCGTATTTCTGGCTCCAGATCGTTGCGGCCTTGCCAAACACGAACGACGGTGAGGTGAGCCTGAAAAAGATCCGGTAAGCGCCGGAGAAGTCGTCTTGCGCAGTTTGTGCCGCCATTGGTTTGACCATGGCGAGATCGCCCTTGCCGAGGACACGATCGATGCTCTCAACGAGATCCACGAAGTCGGCGAGCGGGTACCAAGCCGACTCCACCGCGCCCACTTGCAGCTTGCTCGCAAGATCTCGATTTTTGAGTACGGCGAGGACTTGGTCGAGCGCAGCTTGGCTGTGATACTTTTTGACGTATCGCAAACGGCCGGCGAGTGAGCTTCCGCGAATGTTCCCCATGAGCTAACGAGCGCCTTGGTGCATCAAGATGGTCGATAGAATGACAGCTTTGCCTTTGGGTCAAGGATAAGAACAGGCATGAATCTGCTGCTGCTCGAACCAGGCGAAGTGGATGGCGAAGGCCATGCGGTGCTCTCAGGCCGGCGTGCGGAGCATGCGCGAGAGGTCCTTCGAGTGGCGGCCTCAGACGTGCTGCAAGCGGGTATTCGCGGTGGGCTCGTGGGCACCGCGACTGTGCTGAGCGCCACGAAGTCCGAGCTGTCACTGCGCGTGCAGGTGAAGGACCCTGCGCCGCCGCGTCCTGGCGTCGATTTGATCTTGGCTGTGCCACGTCCCAAAGCGCTCAAACGTGTGGTGCAAGCGGTGGCATCAATGGGTGTCGATAGGGTGATGCTAGTGAATGCTGCCCGCGTCGAGAAGAGTTATTTCGATTCGAAGGTGCTTGCGCCCGAGTTTCTGCGGGAGTTGATCACGCTTGGCCTCGAGCAGGGCAAAGACACGGTTGGTCCTGTCTTCGAGCAGCGCACGCGCTTCAAGCCATTCATCGAAGACGAGCTTGCTGCGTGGGCCGGCGATGCGCAGCGCTTGTTGTTGCATCCCGCTCCGCCTGGAGCGCCACTCACGCGTACGGGACGTGTGGTGCTTGCGATTGGGCCCGATGGCGGCTGGGTGCCGTTCGAGGTGGACTTGTTCAAAGCCCATGGCTTTCACGCCGTTTCGTTTGGCACGCGCCCGCTGCGCGTTGAAGTGGCAGTCGCGGCAGCACTCGGCCGTTTTGGCTAAGCCTCTTTCGAAGTCGGGCACAACCCAAAAACCATCAGAAATTTCACCGCGGGGGGCGCCGAGCCCGCTGCGTTCAAAGGGATCGCGTTCTCAGCGTTCCCGGCGGTTGGTCAGTTCCCGTAGCTCACTCTAGGGTTTCGCGACGGCAATCTCGTTTTTGACGGCTTTTGCCCGGGTCGCGCTGCGGGTGATGTACCCAAGGTAGGTGCGCTGGGCTTCGGTTTCGACGGTGCCCGAGAGATTGACGGTGCCGTTCATCACTTTGACGCCGAGCTTGGGAGCCTTTTCGCGTGCCAGTAGCTTTTTCACGTCTGCTTCGAGCGCTTTGTCACTGACTTTGGCGATAGGTGCGTTCGGCGCTTTCTCGGCGTCGACGTGAATGAGGTTCTCGACGTTCTTCACACCTGCCACACTGCGTGCGTCTTTCTCTGCTTCCGCTTTGGCCAGCGTCGTAGCGACCGTGCCATAAAGGCAGACCTCGGCGCGTTTGGTGTCGATACGAACGTCGAACACTGGGACCGCTGGGTTCGCGAGGAACTTTTCTTTCACCTGTAGTGTGATCCACTGATCACGTAGGCGAGGGCTTAGGAGCGTTTTGCTTTCAGTGGGATAGTAGAAGGTCGTAACGGGCGCGTCGTTCTTTACTTCGACGCGGGTTTCTACACGGCGAACACCTGGTACGTTTTGCGCAAGCTCTACGGCGGTCGCGTGTTCGGCAATGTCGATCGCCGAGCCTTCTAGTTGTGCAATGCCGGCGCTCACGCCCTGCAATTTGATCTTCGAACCTTCCAGCGTTGGCTCTTTGGCGAACGCGTCTCGGATGTCCTTCGCCAGCACCTCATCAACGGCGGCCACCACCTTCTCGACTTTCTTGGCAATGATCTGGAGCTGGTTTTCTACGCGCGAGATGCCTTTGATCTCGGCAAGCAGCGTCGTCGCCTTCTGCTTGTCTTCCATGGTCGGCACCGTGCCAAAGAGCGTGATGACGCCGTGCTGCGTATCGACGTGAATGCTTTTGCTTTCGACCTCATGGGTTGCAAGGCTGATGCGTGCCTTGGTGGAAAGCCAAAAGTCATGGGCCTGCGAATCGGCTGCGGTGAGTAATAGGGTCGAAAATGCGAGTGCGCTCAGCATGCAAAGTCCTCCTCGTTCGTGTCGATGGAACGCGGAGCAGATGAGCAACGGCCATGCCAGCTTGGATTGTTTGGTGTTTTCTCGCGAAATGAACCGTGGCGTGCCTTTTTGCCACGTGGCGTTTTGCGACTACGGGCCAAAGCCGAAGTCGCTCATGTCCACTTTGCGTACGCCCGATTGATCAATGGGGGTATCCGCTGCGGCTTCTGCTTTGCGCTCTTGCTTGAGCTCGGCGAGTGCGCGGGTTTCTTCGATTGCGTCTTCGCCAATCGCGGTCCCCGTGCGCGCACGGATGAGGCGCTGCTTCCATTTGTCTTGCATGGCGACCTCCTTGTGCACCGTCTTGACCAAGGCGGCTGCTGCGTCAAAGTGCTGGAGCGCTAGGGCTTTTTTCTTCTTGAGCCGGATCCGCCCGAGCCAATACTCGCTCTCTAGCAAACGGTCCGGCACGTCGGCATTCATCTTCCACGCACGTTCGACGAAGGCTTCCGCTTGCACCAGATCGTTTGCGTGAAAGTAAGTCTCACCCAGGTTCTCGAGCAGATCTGCCTCTGCTCTCGGGTCACCGAGACTTTGCACGTAGCGGAGTGAACGCGAGAATTGATCAATTGCGCCTTTGTAGTTCTTCGCCTGATAATCGGCCACGCCCAAGGCGTTCACCACCACGGGGATCCAGGTGAGGTAGCGGCGCGGATCTTCGCTCATCCGTTGCAAAACTGTGGAGTAGGTCGCTGCGGCTTCGAGGAATTGTTTGTTGTCGAGCTGCGCATCTGCTTCGCGCATCCGCTTGATGAGCTCGTCGCTCTCTTCTGCTTGCTCTGGCACTTTAGGATTGTTGACGCCAATGAAGCCGTAGCCTTTGAGGCGTACGATGAAGTCAGCCACTGGCTCTTTGCCCTTGGCAAAGTTGTAGGCCGCCTTGAGCGTTTTGTCCCCCTTGGAGCGAAAACGCGCTTCGTTCGACACCGAGTTCGGATTGAACGCCACCGCGACCTGGTCTTCTTGCGGCGTGATGCCCACCCAATACTTCGTGCTGCCAGACAAACGCACCGGTGATGGGAAACGCAGCTTGGCCCAAGCATAAGAGTCGTCCTTGAGCTGCGCATCACCAGTAAAGCTGCTGCGGATTCTGCCTGGTGCACCGGCGGCGTCTTCGTAGATCGTCACGGTCAACTTGGGTTTGGTCCGCGGTCTTCCCATGATCAGCATCTCGACTTCTTGCGCGTCGAAGGCTCCCTCGGTTGCTGTGAGCTGCACCAAGTCTTCTGATCCAACGGCGAGTGGCACCGCGCCAAATTGCCCATAAGTGTAATTGTCTTTGACGATAGTGAAAGGCTCGCCCTCTGGCACGGTCACCGTTGGAACCGAGAAGCTCGCCGTCATGACGCTCTTTGAGGCGCTGATGTCGTCGATGGTGATGCCCGTCTTATGGCCCGCATAGTCTAGGCTGTTTGGTTGCGAGTCTTCAGCGAAGCGCGCTTTTTTTCCGGCGCGAAAGGTGTCGAGCAAGTCAGGGTCCGCGTCTTTGAACGCCTGATCCAGATCTTGAACTGCGGCAGACTCAACGACGTCTACGAGCTTGTGCGTTTCATCGTCGTTGTGTTTGATCGTTTGATCGATGTGCCAAACGAGTAAGCCCTCGTCGGGCAGTTTCTGGTCGTAGCCAATGCGCTGACGGTTCTCGACCAGGAAGTACTCCTGTGAATCTGCCTCACCAATCGGAATCTTGATCACGGTCTGCGTGGTCTCTACGGCTGGGATTTCCACGCGCGCCTGGCTTCGCGCCATGATCTTGGGGCGCACCCAGCCCATGGCCACTTTGCCGTAGGCGCCAATATGACCAGGCAGAAAGCCGCGGCCTAGCCAACTTCCCGCGGCCATCAGGCACCAGGGGCCGACGCCGTGCGAGCTGTCGTCGCGATCGTAGAGATCCGGAAGCCCAATGTCGTGACCGTGTTCATGGGCGAGTGTGCCGAGCGGAGTGGGGTACGAAAAGATGTAGTAGCTCTTCAGCTTTTTTCCATTGGTGCCGTAATCGATCGTTCCACGATGCGGCCAAATCGGCTTGAAGTAACCCTCGGTCGGTGCCTGGGTTGCCGGAAAGATGATTGCAAAATGATCGAGCGCGCCGTCTGGCTTCTTTTCCGAGAATTGATTGAACTGATCGAACTGCTTCATGTCGATCTTGTCTTTGGCTTCGTCGAACACCTGGGTGATCAACTTGCGCACGGTTTGTCCGTCCATGCCGGGGCCGTAACTGTAGCTTGCTAGCTTGCCTTTGACGCGAATGGGCCCGAACACTTTGCCACGGAGCTTGTACTGCCCGTAGGATTGTTCCTCATAATAGTGAGCGAGCGCGCCCTCTTCTTGGCCAAAGAACAACTTCTCCACCGCGCCTTTGGGGTCTCGTTCCTTGAACTGTGCGTCGTCGGTTTCGATCAGCACGACGGCAATATTGTGCTCGCCAATGACGGCATTGCGCGGAGGCGGGGCAGTGCTGGACGTTGGCTGAATTTGCTCGATGCGGCGCACCTTTACCTTGGTGACGTCCTTCTTCGAAGGGGCTTCCTTCTTACGTTCGTTTGGGGGGAGCTGCGTCGCGAAGGCTTCCGCACTAACCAGACAACAGACAAGGACCGCGAATCTGCGCATCCCACGATCGAAGCATTGGCGCGGCGTCATTTCAACGATTTCAATGGGCCAGGGTGAGTTGACATTGTACGGGGGGGCGGTGCATGGGGGCCGTCCCGCAAAGCCAGCATGGTGCCGGTTTTGCGCTCCTCGGCAGTGCATGGGCACTGTCCGAATGTCCATGAGGAGCTCTAATGAGAGAGTACGAAACAATCGTTCTAGTGAAGCCCGATGTGGGTGACGAGCCGCTGAACAAGCTCGCACAGCGCATCAAGTCGATCGTCGACACCGACGGCGGCAAATTCTTGGTGATGTCGAGCTGGGGCAAGAAGAAGCTTGCTTACGAAATCGCCAACTATCCGAAGGCCATCTTCCTGCACGCCAGCTACGTCAGCGCTTCGGGAACCCCGAAGGAGCTCGAGCGCAACCTGCGCATCTCGGAAGACGTCATTCGTTACTTGACGGTCCAAGTTGCAGACCTCGTCGATCCGGCAACCAAAGAAGCCAAAGAGATCGAGCCGCTGAAGGTCACGCAAGAGGCTGAAGACGAAGATCCATTCCGCCCACGCCGCGAAGAGTCTGAAGACGGCGGCTTCGGCGACGGTGAATTCGAAGGCGGATTCGACGAAGAGGAGCACAACTAATATGGCATTCGAAAAAGAAGGCCGTGGCGAACGCGGTGAGCGTGGCGAACGTGGCGGCGACAAGAAGAAGGGCAAGTCCTTCGGCCGTAAGAAGGTTTGCCGTTTTTGCGCAGACAAGACGCTGACCATCAATTTCAAAGACTACAACGCGCTCAAGTACTTCATTACTGAGCGTGGCAAAATCATTCCGCGCCGCATCAGTGGTAACTGCGCGGGTCACCAACGTGAGCTGGCCTCGGCCGTCTCGCGCGCGCGTATGATCGCGCTCTTGCCGTTCACCGCGGCAGGGATGTGAGGAAAACATGCAAGTCATTCTACTAGATGACGTACCGAAGCTCGGAAACACGGGCGATCTCGTCAATGTGAAGCCAGGCTTTGCCCGCAACTACTTGCTGCCGAAAAAGAAGGCGACACTCGCCTCGGAACGCAACAAGCGCGAGCTCGAGCACCAGCAACGCGAAGCAGGCAAGAAGCGCGAGAAGATGAAAGCAGGCGCGGTCAAGCTCGGCGGCGACGTCGAAGGCAAGATCGTGACCATCGCACGCAAAGTCGGCGAGCAAGACAAGTTGTTCGGCTCGGTCACGACTCAAGACATCGAGCGCGGCCTTGCTGCCATCGGCTTCGAGATCGATCGTCGCCGCATTTTGCTCGACCAACCGATCAAGGCCCTCGGCATTTACAAGCTTGGCATCAAGCTGCACGCCGACGTCACCGCCAACATCCAACTCTGGGTCGTCGCGCAAGCGGCGTAGGTCACTGCTTGAGCCCGCGCGTCATTGCGTAGGCTCAGGCTGCTGCAACCTGCCTCAATCACCC
>JBIKMD010000623.1:0-4076 GCA_044359465.1 Myxococcota bacterium | reverse complement strand
CCATATCCGACAACGTTGGCGAGACGATCCACTCATAGAGGTCGCCTTTTTGCGGCAAAACTTTGGGCCTTACCCGCTGCACGTTGTTCGGCAGCTGCGTCACGGTGAAGCTCGCACTGGCGCCGTTGCGGAGCAATTGAAGGTACGGTTGCTCGTTCGCGTCTTTATCCGCGAGCGATTTGACCGGTTCCGAAAAGTACAGATCGATAGAGGCTCCCGTAGCGACGCCTCGCGTGTCTATGTTGACAGGCTTGGGATTTGGCCACGGATTTATCGCTGGTGCAGTGACTCCTGGGGCGAACGCAGTGATGCCCCACTGCGTCAATTTGGGAGACACCATGTCCTGCATCAAGTCCGTGGTGAACGCGAAAGAGTAAGGCGGCGCCAGTGCAAGCCCAGCGAGGTTGGTGAGCTGAGACGTGAGCGTCACAGTGTAGCTCTGATTGAAAGCGAAATTGATGGCGTTTGGCAGCGTGCAGACCAGCGTTGAATCACCGGCCCAGGACAAAACGCAGGCAGGGGCGCCGTTAGAGATGGTCATAGATCCAGCAGCGGCAGAGCTGGCAAGCATGGGTTCGTTGAAGGTCACAGCGATCGACTGGAGACTGATCGAGTTCCCAGTGGCGTTCTCCGGCGTGTGAAAGACCATGACGGGCGGTGTTGTGTCTTGAACCGTCAACGTGGTGAACACCACGAGTGTGGAACCCGACAGATCTGATCCCGAAGCGTCACGCCCACTAACCGCAAACACGTAAGTGGTTTGCTCGGATAGGTCAGGCAGAGCCCAAGTCGCCTGCGTGGTCTGCGCATTCCACGTTGGTGGAGTGAGCAGCAGCCCAGAGGTGGTGCTCAGCACAACGGACTCAGCGTCCATCTTGGTGCTGAACGAGATCGTCAAATCGGCGTCGAGCGCCACGCCCGTTGCTTCTGATATGGGCAGCGTCGCGGTGATGGTGGGCAGCACAAGAGTCACAGGCGCAAGCGTCGTGAAGCTGAGGGTACGACCACCAGCGAGCTCCAGGCCATCGACGGTCTTGGCGGAGACTTCAATAGTATAGGTGGTGCCAAGAGCGAGCGCTTCGTCGAAGAGAAACAACGCGCTGCGCGTGTCCGCCTGCCAGCGAACGAAGCGAATCGCTGCCGCGGGCGAAACGGTGACGTCCAGCGTCTGCAGATCCAAATCAGCAGAAAAAAAGAGCTCCAGCGTGGTGCCAATCGAAACTTGGTCGCTCCCGTTCTTTGGATTCGACTCGACCAACTGCGGCGCAAACGCGGCGGCACCTTTTTGTGCGGTGAGACTTTGCGTTCGCTTGAAGTCGAAGTTCAAGCAAGCGCTGCAGGCGAGCAGGCTCGCCATCGCGAACAAACGATAGCCCATAGTAAGTGAATACCCTCAGCGGTGATCATGCCATAGCTGAGCGTCTTAGTCGCGCCCCGCTCGTTTCGCCGAGATGAGCGCTGAAACCGGGGCGCTCGCTCAAAGAGAGCCTGTGCCTCGGCGCGCAAACGGAAACAGGCCGCGCCACTGAGCGTCTTTTGTTCATTAAGGGCGCGCTAGCGCGCCAATCCGCCAACTGCCGGTGTGTTTGCCCTTGTTGTCAAAAACGCCGAGTAGCGTCCCCAGCGATACTCTTTGCATGAGTGACCGAACAACACCGAGCGATGGACAACGAGTGGCAATTGGCGTGGGCGGGATCCTTGCACATGAGGCAGGCGACGGAAGAAGCTCGCTCACAGCGGGCGTCAGCGTGGAGGCAATGTGGACTGCTTCCTCGGTGCTGTTTGTCAGCAGAGGGGGGCGCCTCTTCTACCAGGACGCTATTGCCGGCAGCGGCGCACCGAACGTTGGCGCGCAGGCTGTGATCGAGATGGGCCTCTACAACTGGGGCGTGGAAGCTTTCATCGGCGTGACCAATCGCGGGTTGCGCGTCGGAGGCGGCATCATGGGACGTATTCCGCTTGGAAATTTCACGCCGGCTCGCCCCTACATCCAGTGCAACTTGAGCGTCGCGTATCAAGGAAACCTTTTCGCGCCGAGCGCGCCATCCGGAGCGGAGCTCAGCATCGGCCTCCATACTGGTGTCGATTTCGATTTGTGAGTGCGGGAAAGGACTAGTTCCCGTCAGACACACTCGCGATCAAGGAACCAAACACATTGATGATGGCGTAGAGCCGATCACCAATGCGCGTGAAAGCCCGGCCATAGGTGGCATTGACCGAGCTAGAGCCATCGAGAGTGATCGCTTGCAACCTTGGCGCTGCCGCCGCGAGCTGGTTCGCACGCAGCCGGTATGCGATCACACGGTTTGCGCCGCTCACGGAGGCATACAAGTCACCGCTGTCGAAGCTCAGCCCAAGGAACAGTGGCGGGTCCACGTCGCCGCTGAGCAAGATGGGCACTGGCGTCGTATTGAGCGCGTCGTAGCGAAAGAAATCGCCGTTGCCAAACTGCACAAACAGCCGCCCGTCAGGCGCAACAGAGAACGCCTGAATGGTGGTACCTTCGCTCGGATCCAAACTAGTCCAGGTCCCGCTTTCGTAGGTGAAAATCAGCGAGGCTTGCCCGACGACGTAGACTTTGCCGCCGCCAAACGAGAGCGAGGCGAGGAAAGAGGTAGGGGCCTGCCCGTTCGTTTTTTTGACCCACGTGCACGTGCTCGGCGCAGGATCCAAGAAGTAGACGCCGTCCTGACTGCTCGCTTCGCCCGCACTCGATGCAGCGATCACACGCCGCCCCTCGCCCGGCACATCCGCGACAATCATCTCGGTGAGCGGAGCGTTCTGCGATGGCATTCCCTCAGGCGCCAGGCCGGCGCTGCAAGCGCTCCAAACACCCGACCGCCTCCGAAACACGCCCGCCCCGGTGCCAAGATAGACGTCGTTTCCATCGACTGCCATGGAGTAGATGTCGGCGCCCGGTGCGTACTCAACAATGGCGCGTCCTTCCTCGGGCATGCGGTAGAGCCGCGCAGAACCGCGAAGGAAGACTGTGCCATCTGCTCCAGTCGCGATGCTGTACAGGTCGCCCCTGAAACCCTCGAACAGCCGAGTCGGCGCTTGCGTGCTCACGACTTCGATCCCGTTGTTCGACACGAGCGTAGTTCGCGGACCACTCGACCGCAAAATGGACCCTACACCGCCAAGGCCCACCCCACCTAGCCAAGTGAAGGTTCCACTAGGAAGCTGCCGTGAATACAACGAGACCTCGGTGTCGTTTCTCAGCGCTAGGATCATCAGCCCAGAAGAATCGCTCGGCACGTTCACAGTGATGAAGGAGGAATTCGGAGGCACGTTTTGCAGTGTAGAAAGGAAAACAGGGTCGGAGAAATTGGCGTCCTCCGTCCAAGAAAACGTGTCAGACGGGCTTTTGAAGACGCGCAGCGCGCCAGACTTCACGCACGCAAGATAGAGCGCGGGGGGTGTCGCAGCGTTATTGACGGTCAGGTTGCTAAACCCGGACGAGCACTCGGCGGCGCTGAAATCGACCCATGTAGTGCCATTCCAGCGGTAGACGAGTGACAACGATGTGATCGTGCTCGAAACAAGCGCAAAAACAGTGCCTGTGGAAGCTCGCACGATCTGCCGGACGGAGTACCCATCAGGAAGGCCCGCAATGCGCGCTGTATTCAGCCAGGTGCCGTTACTCTGGCGCGATGCAAACACCACAACAGGCGCAGAGCCATTTGTCTGAGCCGATGAGGTGAGCCACACGTGCGTCGCATCGTCCGCGGCTTGTGGAATATAGAATGTGGGCGTGACCACTTCCGAAAACCGCGCGTCGCCTACAGCGAGCCGCGACAACGTTGGCCCGTTGGCCATCGAGAAAATCAAACGCGTGTCCGCACCGTCAGGAATGACCAGCGCCTGGCCGCCGTTGGCATCGAGCGGAATGCCTTCGGAGAAGTCCTCGAGCGCATTCGTAGTCAGGTTCAGCAGCGACATGGAGCGAATGCCGCTCACCCAAACGTAATCGGGCTGCGCAGCGTGAAAGGACACATCAAACGAGAACGGACCGTTGGCGTCATACCACTGGCCAACGAAGCGCAGGGGCGTTGAGACCGAGATTCCAGCGGCGG
>JBIKMD010000624.1:0-4076 GCA_044359465.1 Myxococcota bacterium | reverse complement strand
AGCTGAAGGTGAGTTGATACTTTTTTAGCTTTTGCCACTCGTGGTCCCTTGCTTGCAGCTGCGCATTGACTGCGACGTCACTCGGATCTGCTTTGAGCTTGAGAAGGAGCGCCTCCATCTCGCTTTCGAGCGTGGCGATTCGCGCCTGACACTCCTCAGCACTTTTCGGAATTGCGATCTCTGTGGCGGGTGCAGCGCTTGGGAGAGCAAGCCCAGCGGCACCAGGAACTTTCTGTGCTGGCGTCCCTGCGTCCACACCATCTACGACCGCTTGGGATGCGGCTTGCGGTCTGTAAGCAACAAAGGCGGCGGCCGACGGCAGCGTGAGTTTGTCAGCGTCTTGGACCTTGCCTTCGGCGTCGAGGGTGATCGGCCCCGCGAGCAAATCAGGGTGGCGCAGAAAGTACTTGGCAAAGGTGGGGGCGTACAGCTTGGCCGCGTCTGGCTGCGACAGATCGACGGCGCTGCCCTCGAACTTTTTGACGAAGGCAGGGTCCGTCATCATGGCTGCGAGCCATTGTTCGGTCACGGCTGTGAGCGGCTGCGCGCGGACGCCACTGAAGGCTAGAGCGCCTTCGCTTGTCTTGGAGAATGAGACCGGCTCAGCGCCGCCATCCAAACGCGGAGCTGGACCCAATGGCTTGTTTGAGTCCACCACCGGAAATGCACACATGTCGGTCTCCGCCTAAGCCTGGGTGATGCTACTTATCGTAACCCGTGCCTTTTCGTTGCACTTTATTTCAACACAAAAATAACGCAATGCGTTGCTGGCATATCTGTTAAGGTGCGAGCCCATGGTTCTAACGCTCGCTCAGCGGCAGCAATGGATGCGATTCTTGACGGAGGAAAATGCACCTGACGCTGCGCTTTCCCGTTCGGCAAGCACAGCAGCGACGGCACTTTTTGATCTGCTCGAGCGCTGTGCAACAACCCTGGCCATGAACGACGGCGACCTCACGGAGCTGCGCGGAGCGATTGCCAAAGTGCAAGCCGTCGCGCCGGCGGGTGGGAGCCGCTATATCGACGGGCTCATGCTTGCGGCACGTGCGTTCCTCGGTGAGACCAAGACACCTTGACCACGCCCGGCGATCAAAAGTTGGGCATTCTTCGAAACTGATTTGAACCCGGCGGATCCATCGAATAAGCTCCGCGTGGCGCCATGGGTTTCAGGCTCACAGTCACACGCGGAAAATCCGAAGGGAAGGAGTTCTCGTTCACGAAGGCCCGTGTGCGCGTTGGGCGTAACCATGACAACGATCTGGTGCTCTACGACCTCAACGTGTCGCGCCACCACTTCGAAATCATTCGTGAAGGATCCAAACACCTTCTGCGCGACTGCGGGAGTCAAAACGGCACCCGGCTCAATGATGCGCCTGCGCTCGATACGCCTCTGAAAGACGGAGATCGCATTCAAATTGGCGGTCTAGAGTTCGAGTTCTCAGGCTCGGATACTCAGCCAGCCTTCACCATGGATGACACCACCGAGCGAGCCGAGCTGTTTGCCCCGCAAAGCCCCGAGCAGCGCGCCACCCTAGAAGAAATTCGCACTTCCGCCGTGAACATCAAGCAGCTTCGGGAGCTACGCGAGCAGCGCACACCAGTCGTGAACAAGTCCTTAGCGACAGAGGCGCAGAAGGCGCTCACATCGACGCAAAGGAACATCCCGGACCCCAACTTGAAAAAGCGCCGCGTGCTCTACCCGCTCGCGGGGCTCCTCGCATTCGCACTCCCTGTGACGGCGTTTTTGGTGTTCTACCCCAAGAAGCAACAGAATCTGTCCGCGCAAAAATTTCCCGTTGGCGAGACCGTGACCTTGAAGAGCTATGGCGCCGGACGCGTGGATTTTCCCACGCCAGAACAAGCGCAATTTGTATGGCTCTCAAACGGTGGACGTACCATCGTTCACTTCGTCGCAGGCGGCATTGAGCGCCAAGACGAGCTCGCCATCGTGCTGAACGGCGAGAAGCTACTGAACGTGCCAGTCACCGGCCAAGCGTGGGGTAGCGACGTCGAGTTGAAGCTCGACCGTAAGAAGCTGAAACCAGGAGAAGAAAACATCCTCGCCTTCGTTCACAAAAAAGAAGCCGGTGAGGCGCCGCGCTGGGGCGTGCGTGAAGTGTGGCTGAGCGAGACCGCATTGCCGCCACCGTCTAAAGAAGCAGCCATGGACGCACTCAAGCTGGCAGACGACAACCTTCAGAACAAGCGCATCGCCCTCGGCAATTTGGCGGCTGCTGAAGAAAACTACAAACGTGCTACCTTGCTGATGGAAGCGCTCGACCCACTGCCACCGGAACACGCGCGCGCAGAAGCCGCGATGAAGGCTGTGCAAGCCGAGCTCAAGAATGTCATGGGCAGCAAGTTCTTCCTGGCAGAGAAAGCGAAAAAGCTCGGTCAGAACGCAGAGGCCGAGAGCATCTTGAAAGAGCTGCTCCTTTACTTCCCTCGCCCGGACGACCCACGTCGTGCAGAAGTCGAAGAGAAGATTGGCGCCTTGGGCAAGGCGCCGTAACCTAAGACAGACATGACGGAAGTTCCAAAGAATGCGCACGAGGAATCCACCTCGGATGAGCGCCAGGTGCGCGATGAAGAAGACGCACCTGACGACTATGGAAGCACTTCCATCGACAAAAACATGATGGAGCGTCTGCGCAAAGCAGACGAGGCGCGCGCAACGAAACAAGCGGAGGGCGCGCAGGACGAGCCGGACACTGGTGAAGATGGCCTCCCGAGCACGGCCGTGGTCCGTTATTCCACGACGCCCGAAGCGCTCGAAGACGTTCCCAAGGAAGACCAAACCAATCCCGGCACAACGGAGCTCGGCACTGAAGCGATCGTAAACGAGACGAGCGCGCCCAAAGAACCACCTCCGTCTGCCTCCACGGATGAAGATCCGGTGCCTGACGACGCCCCGCGCACGGAGCTGCAAGTGGGCGTGGTGGGCATTGATGACTTGCCGCCAGAAAAGCAGCCAGAGAAGCCACCAACCAAGCGAGAGCCGCGCGGAGGGGATCTCAAAGCGACCTTAGATTTGCCTAACGAGGCGAGCGAAGCGCTCTCGGACAACGGTTGGGGTTCGAGCGACAACACAGGCTCGAGCACAAAGAGTGGCCTTGGCCGGAGCGCAGAACCTGAAACCGGCGCGCTGAGGCAGCTGGACGAGCGCGCTGCATCGACCGTGCTTGCCAAAGACATGGTGCAGAAGCCGCAAGAGGCTCCGGAGCTCGTCGAAGATCCGGATGCGCCTCGGCTCATCTGCATCCAAGGCCCAGACATTGGCAAAGAGTTCGTCCTCACGGGAAGAGATATCGCCATTGGCCGCGCGCCCACGAACGATGTGATCGTCAATGATCCCTCAGTGTCGCGTGTGCACTGCCGCCTGCTCATCGATCAAGGTCAATACATCGCCACGGACCAACGTAGTGGGAACGGGACCATCGTCAACGGCAGCAAGATCGAACGCGCCAACCTAAAGAGCGGTAGCACGATCAAGATTGGTCAAACGGTGTTGCGCTTCGTCGAGATGGGCGATGTCATCAAGTCGACCGAAACCGAGTCGCATAAGCTGCTCGAAGCAGAACACCGCTCCCGCATTGTCGAAACGCCGCGACCAAGACAGCCGCAAGAGCAGCCCGAAACCAACTCAAAACAGGGCGCGAGCAAGTCAGCGCGTTATGCCATCGCCATCGTCGCGTTCGCTGCGGTCGTTGGCATCATCATCGTTGTGTGGTCCGTAGCATCTCGCCGGGGCGGCGACGATCGTTCGCCCGCCGAGATCGCGGAAGAAGCTTACGACAGCGCTTCGCTCGCCCTGAAAGCACGCGAGCTCGATCGTGCGCAAGACAAGCTGAACCTCGCACTCACCGCGGTGCCTGGCGACGCGCGCTTCATTGACCTACAGCAGCTCGTCCAGCGGGAGCGAGGCAATTTCACAGCGCTGAATGAAGCGAGAGCACGCGCGCGCGAAGGCCGCTTCTCGGAAGCGCTCGTTGCCATCTCTGCCATCTCAAAGGACACGACCTTCAAAGCAGAGCTCGCCGCTGTACGCGAAGAAGTGCGCGAGCTCGTGCTGCAGG
>JBIKMD010000622.1:0-4080 GCA_044359465.1 Myxococcota bacterium | reverse complement strand
TTTCGCGACTCAGCCTGTGGATAACTTGTGTGGAAGTCGGCAAATCGTGGTGGGACGGGCACTTTCCCCACTTTGCCCCACCGGGGCGGAAATGTCGTACTTTGTGGGATGCCGGTGACGGCCCCGGCATTGCGCGTTTGGTGGGCCATGGGACGGGGGGCGGGGCGCGGAAAATTCGGACCTTAGCCGCCGCGCTTTTGCCTGATCAACGCAGACAGGCCCTGGCCAGCTTCCTCGCAGAGTCGATACACAAGTGACAAATCGGCGTTCGGGGCAACGGCGCCTGCTGTGTCTGCGTAGAGGACCGTCGCCACCCGTTTTTCGACCATGATCGGGACAATAACAGCGTGCCCAGCGTCTTGATCGCCGATCGCTGCGAGGAACGCCGAGTTGATCATGTTCGGCTCAATGCGACCAATATGGTACGTCCGATTGCTCACGATGTGCTGGAAAACGCTGGGCAAATGCAGCGGCACAATCAACCCCTTGAGACGTGAAGCACTCAGGTCCGTTCCTACTGATTGCCAGCCAAAGAGCATCTGCTGTTTGTGCGCTAGAATGACCACGCGGGCGAAGTAGCGCGCCGCAAAGAGCGACAGGATACGCCCCACTGTGTCGCGGTCAGGGGCGCTGCGAATGTCGTTTTTGGCGCGCTCGTAGTCGTCTGGACCCGGGATGCGCCGGCTGACCGGCCGCTGCGTCACGGTGGCTGCTGTGTTGCGGAACAAGTCCGAAAGCGACGCATCCATTTTGGCTGGGTCGAGCACCTGCATGGGGGTCTGCGGCTGCAACGACGGGAGTGAGGGCAAACTCGCAATTGGCGGCTGCGGAATGGGCTGCGCTACGATGTCTACGGGCGGCGGAATGGGCGGAAGCTCGAGCTCAACCTTGGGCGTGAGGGGGATGGGTTGTTCGATGGGCTCGATTTGCGCTTTGGTTTTTGGTGCTTTACGCAGCAGCTCGGGCGCCCGGTAGCGCAGGCTCAAGGCGCGCAAAATCGCAGATGGCCGCGCCACGCACACAATGAGCTGATGCCCAATGGCGTACGATACCTCTTGCAGCGCCGGGCTGAGCGGATCGACCGCTGCGACGAACAGCTTGTCATTGTTCTTATACAGCGGAAGCACCCGCGTCTTGATTGCCAAATCGCGGGGGATCATCTTGAGGGTGTCTGGCTCGAGCTTGTCGAAATAGGTGTCGTCGACGAGTGGGAACCCGAGGCGCTGATGGAACAAGTCGAGCAGCGCATCTTCTGCAATCAGCCGACGTTCCAGCAGGGCTTCAACCAGCGGTTCGCCCGACGCCGCCGCGTTCATTTTCGCATCAGCCAGGGCATCCAGCGTCAAAAGCCGGCGCGAGATCAGCTCGTGCTCGAGGTTGTATTTAGGGTCAGACACTTAATTCCTTGTCTTTCTGCGTGTGCGTATTGTACCGGGCGCGCGGAAACTGAGAAATTTTTCGGATGTCTTTGTACCTTGACCACTTTGCCTCTGCCCGCACGCTCCTGCCAGCGGCCAGAACCCGCATGCAAACCCTCCTGTTCGAGGCTGCCGGGAACCCTTCGAGCGCTCACACAGAAGGCCGCAAAGCCCGCAAAATCTTACGTGAGGCCCGCGCCGAGGTGGCGACCGCGCTTGGCGCGTCTCCAGACGAGGTCATCTTCGTCTCCGGTGTAACCGAAGCGCTGGCGATGTCTGTGCATGGTCTGCTGCTCCCGCACCGCCTCCGCGTCGTCGCGTGCTCACAGTACGAACATTCGGCGCTTCGCGAAGCGCTCGTGGACACCGGCTGCAAGGTAGAGACCTTTGGCTACGACGCACACGGAAAGCCGCAAGCGCGGGTGAACGCTGGTCTCGTGGCAGTGGCGCTGGTCAACCATGAGACTGGCATGCGCGCTTCGCTCGAAGCGGTTTGCGCCATGGCCTCAGGGGCGCCGGTCATCATCGATGCGGCGCAGGCCACGCTCTATGCGCGCGAAGTTTGGGCCGATGAGCGGGTCAGCGCCTTGTGTCTCTCCAGCCACAAGATTGGCGGCCCCACGGGCGCCGGCGCGCTGCTGGTTCGTAAAGGCCATCCCTTTTCGCCACTGCTCCGCGGCGGTCCGCAGGAGCACGAGCTGCGAGCCGGGACCGAAGCCGTGCTCGCTGCGGCTGGGTTCGCACGCGCCTTGTCCACCTATCTGAGTGACGCGCCTGCTCGTCTTGCGCGCCTCAAAGCGGCGAGCGAACAGTTCGAACACGAGCTCAAGGCGCTGCAGGCTGTTCGGGTGGTTGCAGAGGATCGCGTTCGCGCGCCGGGCGTGACGGCAGCCTATGCGCTAGCCGTGCCTGCGCGCGGACTCGTTGAAGACCTGGACGCGCGTGGCATCAGAGTGAGCGCAGGAGCAGCGTGCGCAGCGCACACCAATGAGCCCTCGAATGTGATGACCGCTCTCGGCCTGTCGCGAGAGCGCGCGCTCGAGGTGTTTCGTGTGAGCTTTTCGGGTGATGAACGGCCGGAAGACATCACCGAGCTCATCCATATCTTGAAAGACGTCCTGGCCAAACGCCGCGGCGAGTAAGCGCCATTATTCGATTGCGAATTTTAGGCTAAACGGGCAGAGCAGCGCGCGTGAAAGTCGCCTCTCCTCCAGCAGGTTCAAGGGTGTGCGTCGCGATGAGCGGCGGGGTGGACAGCTCTGTGGCTGCGCTGCTCCTCAAACAGCAGGGATACGACGTCGTCGGTATCTCCATGAAGCTCTACAAGTCCTCGGACAAAGCGGGTCGCAAAGGCGGCTGCTGCACGCCGCGTGACATGGATGATGCGCGCCACGTGTGTGAGTTGCTCGACATTCCGTACTTCTTGTTCAACTACGAGCGCGAGTTCAAAGACCGCGTCATTGATCCCTTCGTCGCTGACTATCTTGCGGGCCGCACCCCAAACCCCTGCGTGCGTTGTAACCAAGACGTGAAGTTCGACATTCTTCTCAAAGAAGCGTCGGCGCTCGGCTGCACCTTTCTTGCGACGGGCCACTACGCGAGTCTCGAACAAAACGCGGCGGGTGAGCTGCTCCTGGCGCGTGCGCATGACGTGAAGAAAGATCAATCCTACTTCTTGTTTGGACTAGCCCAGGAAGATCTCGCGCGCCTGGTGTTTCCGCTCGCCAACATGACCAAAGACGAAGTGCGTGCCATCGCCGCTGCGCACGCGCTCCCAAACCATGACAAGCCAGACAGCCAAGAGATTTGTTTCGTCGCCGGCGGCTCTTACGTCGATGTCGTGAAACAACACGCGCCAAATGCGGCCGCGATTGGTGAGATTCGCAACAGCGCTGGTGATGTGATCGGTGCGCACGAAGGCTACTTCGGCTTTACCGTTGGGCAGCGCAAAGGGCTCGGTTCGCTAGGGCCTGAGCCCAAATACGTGCTTCGTGTGTTGCCGGAAGAAAACGCCGTCGTCGTGGGTGATGAAGACGAGCTGTTTACCGACGCCACTGAGCTCGTCGAAACCAAGTGGACCCGCAAGCCGCAGGCTGCGGAAGTGGTGTTCGTGAAGTTCCGCTATCGCAGCGAGCCGATTGAAGCCGTGGTTGAATGTACGAGTGAGCATGAGGCACGTGTCCGCTTTCTGCACCCTGCGAAGGCCGTGACGCGTGGGCAAGCGGCCGTGTGTTACGTTGGAGATGCCGCGATCGGCGGCGGATTCGTCCGCTAATGGGTCTCGAAGAACGCATTGGCCATGTGTTTAAGAAGAAAGAGATCCTCAAGCTCGCGCTCACCCATCGCTCGATCGTCAATGAAACGAACGAAGTAGAGCACAACGAGCGGATGGAGTTTCTGGGCGACGCCGTCTTGCAACTCATCGTCTCGCAGCTCTTGTTCGAACACTATCGTGATGCGCCAGAGGGCGATTTGTCCAAGCTGCGCGCTACTGCCGTGAACAAAGAAGCACTCGTCGAGCACGCGCTGCGTTTGGACCTTGGTGCACACCTGCGCCTTGGCGCCGGTGAACGGCGGAGTGGTGGGTCGCAAAAAGCGTCATTGCTCGCGGATGCGTTCGAAGCCATTGTCGCGGCTGTGTATCTAGACGCTGGCTTTGATG
>JBIKMD010000621.1:0-4083 GCA_044359465.1 Myxococcota bacterium | reverse complement strand
GCAATGAGTTCACGCTCGCGTTCCAGCCCAAGGTGCGCATCGAAGATGGCCTGCTGACGGGTTTTGAGGCTCTGCTCCGCTGGAACAGTAAAGAGCGCGGCCCCATAGGACCCGCAGACTTCATTCCGCTGGCGGAAGAGACGGGCGCCATCATTCCAATTGGTGCTTGGGTGCTCGAGCAAGCTTGCAAACAACTCGCGCAGTGGCGGGAGCGTTACCCAGGGATTCACGTCGATGTGGCCGTGAATCTGTCAGGACGCCAGTTGCACCACGACAGCATCATTCACGATGTGTCACGGATTCTAACCGCGTTCTCTTTGCCGCCTCAGTCCCTCGAGCTTGAGATTACCGAGAGCGTCGTGATGACCAACGCCAATGCGGCGATTGAACGCTTGCTGGCGCTCAAGGCGCTTGGCATCAAGCTGTCCATTGACGACTTTGGCACCGGGTACTCATCGCTCGCTTACTTGCGCAAGCTCCCTGTGGACGTGCTCAAGATCGACCGCGCGTTCGTCGCGGGCCTTGGGCGAGATCCTGAAGACCTGGAGATCTGCCGGCTCGTGATCACCATGGCCAAGATGCTCGGCATGACCACGGTCGCCGAAGGTGTGGAGACGGAAACGCATCTTGAAGAGCTACGCAAGCTCGGGTGTACCACGGCGCAGGGCTACCTCATTGCGCGGCCCATGGACGCGAGCGCTGCAGAGGCGCTGCTGACCACCTTGAAGACGCGGCCGACCCCTGAGCTGCCTCCTGCGCTTCGCTTGACCTCGTGAGCGAGCGTCGCCTGCGAAGAAACAGGCCGGCGTGGAACAATTTGCTTCTCAAAGCATCCTATTCTGTGGCACGGCGTGCCCGCCTTTATGGAGTACCTTAGCCCCAACCCGCAGAAGCCGAATCTACGCGGCATGTCTTACGACGTTTTGGCCAAATGGCTGGACGATCGGGGCGAGCGCGCGTTCCGTCAAAAGCAGATTTTCGCCTGGATTCACCGGGCGATAGCCGATTTTGACGAAATGACCGACATCAAAAAAGGCCTGCGCGAGGCACTGGCTGAAAGCTTCGATCTGTCGCTGCCGATCACGCAGGAAAAGCAGGTCAGCCCAGACGGAACCCGAAAATACCTGTTCACCTCGCCTGATGGCGGCGCCTACGAAGCCGTTTACATTCCAGAAGTCGCCATTGGCTCGAGCACCAATACGCTTTGTGTCTCGTCGCAAACCGGCTGCTCCGTTGGGTGCACGTTTTGCTTCACGGCTTCACTCCGCAAGAACCGGAACCTGACCACGGCCGAGATCATCGGACAAGTGCACGCTGTCATGCGTGACGTTCGCGAGCTCGGTGAGGGTGCCAAAGTCACGAACATCGTATTCATGGGCATGGGCGAGCCGCTGCTGAACTACGATAACGTGGTGGCGGCGTGCCATCTCATGGTCGATCCGCGCGGCATGTGGTTCGCTACACGCCGCGTCACCGTCTCGACCTCCGGAATCGTGCCAAACATCGCGCGTCTCGGTGCTGAAACAGAAGTGCAGCTTGCGCTTTCGTTGCACGCCGCGAGTGATGACATTCGCAGCCAAATCGTTCCGATCAACAAGAAGTGGGGCGTGCAGGCGCTAGTCAAAGCGCTGCGCGACTATCCGCTCAAGCCGCGCCGCCGCTTCACCATTGAGTACGTGGTGCTCGGTGGCGTGAACGATTCGATCGAAGAAGCGCATGCGACTGGACGCCTGCTGCAAGGCATCCCATGCAAGATCAATCTACTGCCGCTCAACCCGCACGATCGCACCAAACACAAAGCGCCGGAAGATGCGCAAGTGCGTGCGTTTCAACAGGTGCTGCGCGACTACGGCTTCAATGTTTTCATACGTACGCCGCGTGGGCAGGAAATTTCCGCAGCGTGTGGTCAGCTCGGCGGGCTCGCCGAAGCCAACCGTAATGCCCGCTTGCCCATTCTCACCGAAACCATTTCTGATGCCACTGAAGGACACGCTCATGCGTAAGATCGCCGTCGTCTTCTTGTTTGCTGCTTGCACGCCAAAAGCTGAGGTCATCAAGACCGCGGCCCAAGAAGTGAAACCGTCTGCTGAGACCAGCACCGTCACCACTGCCACCGTGAAAGAAGAAGGCGATTGCCATCACGATGATGCGGCGGCTGAACACGCAAATGCCGAAGTCATCAAGCGGGGTGTCGCTTTCACTGACACGAAGAAGGTGGAGCTGAGCGCGTTGCTGCAGAAGCCCGAAAGCTTCGACAAACAAACGCTCACGACCGAAGGCACCGTGCGCCAAGTCTGCCAAAAGAAGGGCTGTTGGATGGAGATAGCGGCGGACGGCAAAGGTCCGGGCGCCCGCATCACCTTTAAGGACTACGAGTTCTTCGTGCCAAAAGACGCGGCAGGTAAAAAAGCAAAAATCGAAGGCAGCGTGAAGCTTGCAGAGCTCAGCGAAGAGCGCGCCAAGCACTACGCCTCTGAAGGGGCAACTGTGCCTCGTGGTGCCGACGGCAAAGCGCGCGAAGTGCAGCTTGTCGCCACCGCCGTCGAGCTCCGCTAAACGCGCGTTTTTCGAACGCTAAAACTCGTTTCCCTCGCAAAACAATGCATGCTGCCAGCATGCGCCTTTTCTCTACAGCAGCACTTCTCTCGTTGTGCACGACTGCGCTCGCGCAGCCTCTGCCTTTGAAGGACGTCCCTGATCCGCTCAAACCGTGGGTGCAATGGGTGCTCTTTGACGAGAAGGATTACGCGTGTCCGCCGCTGCTCGGACAAGAGGGCGACGAGGATGCGCCACTCGGGTGCACCTGGCAATCGCGTCTCGATTTGGACGTGGGCCAAAAGCGCGGTGCGTTTTCGCTCCGCGTCACGACTTACGGCACACGGCTCGTTCCGCTCCCTGGTAATGCCAAACGGTGGCCACTGGACGTGAAGGTCGATGGCAAAGCTGCGCTCGTGGTGACGCGTGAGGGCGCGCCTTTCGTGGAGCTCCCAGCGGGTTCGCATGCGCTCAGCGGCGTCTTTCAGTGGGAAGCCATGCCCGAGGCGCTCGCGGTGCCCGAGACCATTGGCCTCGTGAGCCTCACCTTGCTTGGCAAGCCAGTGAAATCGCCGCAGCGCGAAGATGGCAGTGTCTTTCTCGCGCGTGAAGCTGAGGAAGGAGAGGAAGAGGCAGAAGAGAATCGTTTGGATCTCACGGTGCATCGTTTGGTGCGCGACGGGATTCCGCTGACGGTGGAAACCAAGATCGACATCTACGCCTCTGGCAAAGCGCGCGAAGAAACGATTGGGCCGGTGTTGCTCAAAGACTTTGTGCCGATGTCGCTCGATTCAGTCTTGCCAGCGCGGCTCGAACAAGACGGGCAGCTGCGTGTGCAAGTGAGGCCGGGGCGTTTTACGATCACCCTCACCGCACGCCATGGCGGCTCGCCAAAACAACTCGAGCTGCTGCCGTCGCTCAGCTTGTGGGTGCCGGAAGAAGTGTGGGTCGTTGCGCCGAACGCGAGCCTGCGTGTCATCGATATTGAAGGTGTGGATCGCATCGACCCACAACAAACGACGCTGCCGGCAGATTGGCGTCACTTCGAGACCTATCGCGTTAGGCAAAAAGAGGTGATGCGCATTGTCGAGAAGGCGCGTGGGGATTCGTCGCCAGAGCCAGACAAGCTCAAGCTCGAACGAACTATCTGGCTCGATTTCGACGGGCGCGGTTACACCTTTCGTGACCGCGTGACGGGAGTCAAAAATCGCGGCGCCCGTTTGGAAATGCAAAGTGGTTACGAGCTCGGCCGCGTGAGCAAGAACGGCAGTGACCAATTCATCACGCGTGTCGACGCGCAGTCTCTCGCTGGCGTGCAGGTGGCGCACGGCGCACTGACGCTAGAGGCTGATAGCCGTCTTCCCCGCGGTGACCGGCAGCTGTCGGCGGTTGCCTGGGTGCAGGACTTCGATTCGGTGAGCACTCAGCTGCATTTGCCGCCGGGTTGGCGCTTGTTCAGCGTGAGCGGCGCGGACAACGTGCCTGGCACTTGGTTCAAACGCTGGTCGCTGCTCGAGCTCTTCCTGGTGATGATCGTCACCATCACCA
>JBIKMD010000620.1:0-4093 GCA_044359465.1 Myxococcota bacterium | reverse complement strand
AGCGCGCCGTCGTGAGCGCACTAAACGTCGCATTGCTAGGACTCGCGGAGCTCAGAGCCGAGGCCGAATCGGCCTGCTCCAGCATCGTTCGCTGCTCGTTCGCAGCATGTGAGACGCTTGCCGATGTGGAACAACGCACGGCGCAAGGTGGACTCGACCTGGTGCTAGTGCTTGGGCGAACCATTCAAGACGAGACTTTGCGCGGACTGACCAGTGCGGTAAAAGTGCCGCTGATTGTCGCGTCAAAGTCCTTGACCACCGACCAAGTGGTCGAAGTGATGCGGCTTGGCGCGTACTCGGCCACAGGCTTTGGAGCGCCGCTTCAAGCGACCTTGCAAGCGTTCGTGAGCGACCGCCGCGGTGACCTCTTGCGCCCGCGCTGGAGTGAGAGTGAGCGCACGATTCTCCGCCGTGTGGTGGCGCGTTCGCCTCAGATGCAAGAGACGGTCGAACAGATGCGCATCATAGCGCAATCACCTCGGCTGTCGGCGATTTTGCATGGTGAGACAGGAACGGGAAAAGAGCTCGTCGCAAACACCATTCATCGCTTGAGCGCGCGCGCGGAGCATCCGTTCATTGCGGTAGACTGCGGCGCGATTCCTGAGAATCTGGTCGAAAGTGAGCTGTTCGGTCACGTGCGCGGCGCCTTCTCCGGCGCCGTCGCCGATCACGCGGGCCGCTTCGTCCTCGCAAACAAAGGCACGCTTTTTTTGGACGAGATCGCCGAGCTTCCCCTTCTCATGCAATCCAAGCTCTTGCGTGTTTTGGAGGAACGAGAAGTATGGCCCGTAGGCGCCAGCAAGCCCACCAAGGTCGATGTGCGCTTGCTGTCGGCCTCACACAACGCGCTGTCAGACCTCGTCGCCGCAGGGAAATTTCGCGAGGATCTGTTCTTTCGACTTGGAAGCTTCGTGCTAGAAATTCCGCCGCTGCGCAAACGCGGCGCAGACATCATTCACATTGCCGAGCACTACCTGCAGCAGTTTGCGACTGAGCAGGCAAAAAACGTCATCGGATTCTCGAACCAAGCCTGCGCCGCTCTCATGGCGCATACCTTTCCCGGTAACGTTCGCGAGTTGCGGAACATCGTCGAACGAGCGGTCGCTGTCGCCAAAGGCGAACGCATCGAACAAGCGGACATCGTCATTCAGGTTCGAGCTCAAACGCAGCACGTCACGCGTGCGCCGGCCGCATTCATTCCTGCGGGCGCAAAACAAACCCTCCACCTCCACTACGGAGAGGGTGCGCTCGACGACGTGATCAAACAGGCGTACCTTGCAGCCTTGGATGAAGCGGACCACAACCGAACGGTCGCGGCGCGGCTCCTTGGCATCTCGCGCACGTCATTCGTTGCTGGACTAAAACGTTTTGGGATTGGCGAAACAGGCAAACGCGGCAGACCCAAGAAGTCTTAAATTTGCGCAAGGCTGGCTCATAATGGGAAAGCTCGACCATGGGTGAATCCCTTTCAGGACGCACGCTTGGCGACTTCTTCGTCAAAGACCGCATCGGTGCGGGCGGTGCCGGTGAAGTGTACCTTGCAGAGCAAGTGTCACTCGGCCGCGATGCCGTCATAAAGGTGGCGCAAACGTCTGGCGGGCGCGACCGCTTTCTCCGCGAAGCCCGTCTCGCCTCACGCCTCGAACACCCATTCACTGCGCATGTCTACGGTTTTGGTTCCGAAAACGATGGCCTCGATTGGATCGCCATGGAGCTCGTGCGCGGTCAGAGCCTGGACGCCTACATCGAGAAGCATGGGCCGTTCTCGCTCGACGCGCTGATCCCGCTCTTTGATCGCATCTGCGAAGCAGTCAGCGAGGCCCATCGCCAAGGCATCGTGCACCGCGATCTGAAACCGCAGAACATCATGCTGCTGGAGCGCGGTGGGACTTTGTTTCCCAAGCTGCTCGATTTTGGGCTGGCGCGCCGCGCCGGCGATCTGATCGCCAAACCGAATGCCAAAATTGCGGACTTCGATGAAGACGATTTACTCGCCGAAGATCCGCACCAGTCTCATTCGCAGACTTTGGCCGAAAAGCTGGCAGCAACCGAAACGCTGTCGCTCACACGCGAAGGCACCTTCGTGGGAACCCCCGAGTACATGGCACCAGAGCAGTGGAAGTCAGGCGCCACAGTGGACTTTGGTGCGGACGTCTACGCGCTGTCACTCATTGTCTACTACTGCCTCGTGGGCAGGCATCCCTACGCGGGTGAAACCTCGCTTTGGACCTTGGCTTCTGCGCACGCGAAGAAGCCACTCCCGCCGCTACCGGCGCATCTTCCCGCAGGTATCAACGCAGTGCTCGCCAAAGGGGCCGCCAAAGTTTCGTCAGAACGCTACGGCAGCGTGGTGGAGCTTTCACGAGCGCTCCGCGAGGCCTCGTTGCTCGAAGACACCGCTGCCGCGCTGCCGTCGTTCGATCAAACCCTGCGCGCTCAGATTCTTTCTCGCGCGCCGCAACCGATTGCAGAAGCAATGGCGTTCGTCGAAGCCGCACGCACCGAATCATCGCTCCTCACGGCGCTGCACACGCTGCGAGTCACGGCCGAACGCTACGTCGCGCTCGTCGCCTTCGCGTCCTGGTTGCATCATGGCCCCGAGGCCAAAGAAGACTCACCACTCGCACAGAAGGTGGCGTTGCTCATCAAACAAGGTTTGGATCGGCAGGACTGGATCGCGCTCGCGCAAGCAGCGGTTGCGCCTTTTGCCGAACGGCCAGCAAGCCATCCTATTCCAGAGCTCGTTGAAGCCTTCTTTCGCGCCAATGGCAGCGAGGGTCCTCTCGTACGTGCACTGCAAAACGTAGGAACGAGCGCGCACGAAGAGATTGACGTTCTCACCCGCATGTTCGCAGTGCTCGGCTTCGTCTTCGACTACCCGCTCGTCGTGGGCGACGAAGGTGCAGCGTCTTGGATGGGCACCAGACGGCCGGCACGCTTGCGCATAGACACTGCATTGTCCAATGGCCCGTGGATCATCACACCAGGACTAGCCCCCGCCACGAGCCTACTGCCGACCATGGAGGTTTTCTCGCCCGGTGGAGGCATGCAACCCGAAGTCTTTTTCTTGGAAGGCAACGAGCGAAGTGGCGCGCGAATGGTCGCGTATCCGCTCACTTTCGAGCGGCAACGTGCAGAGCTTTGGGCACCAGTGTTCGAGCGATTGCCATGGCTGAAACAAAACGCGCACACCCAAGAACAGAGCGACGCACCACCCTACAAAGGTTTGTCCACGTTCTCTCCAGACGACGCAGACAACTACTTCGGGCGTGAAGACGAATCGGATGCATTCGCGAACCGTCTGCGCATGAGCCCCCTCCTCGCTGTGGTGGGTCCGTCTGGTACGGGCAAATCTTCTTTTGTCCTAGCAGGCGTCCTACCGCGACTCGGCGCCGATTATCATGCGCTCACCATGCGGCCTGGTCGAACACCGCTAGTCACACTGGAGACGTTGCTTGCGGAGGCCAAAGACGCCACCGCACCGAAGTTGCTCGTGGTCGACCAATTCGAAGAGATCCTGACGCTCGGCTCGGATGCGGCTACGCAGCAACACTTCGCACGTGAGTTAGTTGCGCTGGCTGACTCGGGCAAAGCGAAAGTGGTGCTGACGCTCCGCGACGACTTTCTGATTCGCGCGCTGCAACTCGATGCGCTACGCGATCGTTTGTCGAGCTGCTTGCAGCTTTTGGGAACACCTGAACCCGCGAATTTGCAACGTGTCATCACCGAACCTGCGCGGCGCGTGGGCTTTTCTTTTGACGACGAGACGCTTCCATCGCGCATGGTGGAGGCAGTGGCGCAGTATCCTGGCGCGCTAGCGTTGTTGTCCTTTGCCTCTGCACAATTGTGGGAAATGCGCGACCGACAGCTCAAGGTCATGCGTGCGCGCGCGTACGAGAGCATGGGCGGCGTCGGCGGCGCTCTCGCGCACCACGCAGAACAGACGCGTGCGAACATGCAGCCTGACGCGCAGCGCCTCCTCCGCGAAGCGTTTCGTCATTTGGTGACGGCGCAAGGCACCCGCGCCGTTCTGTCTCGCAAAGAGCTCCGCGAAACCATGGGAGCAACGGCTGCTGCCGATACAGTGATCGAT
>JBIKMD010000619.1:0-4097 GCA_044359465.1 Myxococcota bacterium | reverse complement strand
CGTGACAAAACGAATCTGATGGGAGTCGTTTGGGCTGAGCGAGCGGATCTTAGGAGAGACTTGCTCGTCGAACATGGGCTTCATCTCGCGCGGCACACCCGGCATGAAAAAAGCTTGGGCTCCGCTCAGCGTGACACTGAAACCAGGGGCTGTGCCGTTTGGATTTGGAAGCACCACGGCGCCTACAGGGAAATCAGCCTGCTTCTTGTTGTTCTCAGCCATGGCGCGGCCAAAGAGCCGAAATTTCTCTTCGAGCAGTGCGAGCTCGCCTGCGTTGCGGGCGAGCGGGACCTGCAGTGCCATGGCCACTGCCTCGGTCGTGAGGTCGTCCGTGGTAGGGCCAAGCCCGCCCGTGGAAACGATGACGCCATGGTCCGCGGCCAGCGCTTTGAGTGAGGAGATGATGCGCGGAATGTCGTCATCGATGCAATCGATGCGTGTGACTTCGAAACCGAGCTCTGTGAGCCGGGTGGCGAGCCAGCTCGCATTGGTGTTGGTCAATTCGCCGCGGGTGAGCTCCGTACCGATCGAGAGGACTGCTGCTTTCATGATGGGGCATGGTACGCCCCAGGTCGTCGCCGACGCAACGTTGTCAGGCGCTGCCGGCGGTTTTTCGCGAGGCGTGAAGCCGGTAGATGCTAGCTGTTTGGAATCGCAGCAATATCCGCGCTTGACTAGAGCGCATGACTCGTCCATGGCAGCGCACGCCATGCTCTCAATCGTCACAGCACTAGCCCTTTTTGCAGCACCGGAAGCCTCCGACAAACCGACGCAGCAGAAGTTCGACCTGGCGATCGCTTTGGCCGGTTCACCCGCGGAAAAAAAGGAGAAAGGCGATCTTTACGCCACTCTCCACACGAGCCAGGGTGACCTCGTGGTACGCCTCTTCGAGAAGCAAGCGCCAAACACCGTGGCGAACTTTGTCGGGCTCGCCCGCGGGACTAAAGAGTGGCGCGAGCCAGACTCCGGTAAGTGGGTGAAGCGTCCTTTGTACAAGGGCGTGCTTTGCCACCGCGTCATCCCGAATTTCATGATTCAGTGTGGTGATCCTTCAGGCACGGGCCGTGGTGGTCCGGGCTACACCTTCGACGACGAGTTCGATCCGTCGCTGAAGCACGACAAGCCTGGCATGTTGTCCATGGCGAATCGCGGCGCAGGCACGAACGGCTCGCAGTTCTTTGTGACCGAAGCCCCAGCGCCGCATCTCGACGGTCACCACGCGATTTTTGGCGAGGTGGTCAAGAATGTCGATCTCATTTCCAAGATCACCCGCGTGAAGACCGATGCTGGCAACAAGCCCGTCGAAGACGTGGTGATCAAATCGATCGATATTTTCCGCTCGGAGCGGACTCCCAAGTAAGTAGGTTCTCGCATGTCGCATCGCTCAGGTTACGTGGCGCTCGTTGGACCGCCTAACGTCGGTAAATCAACGCTACTCAATCGCATCTTGGGCGAGAAGGTCTCCATCGTTTCGCCTAAACCGCAAACGACGCGTGAGCGCATTCTCGGCATCATGCACACCCCATCGATGGAGGTCATCTTCGTCGATACGCCAGGGCTCCACACGGTGGACACCAAACGCGGTGAACGTCTTGGCCACTTCATGAACAAGTCTGCGCGAGCGGCGATGCGTGCGGCTGACGTCGTCGCTTTGGTCGTCGATGTGGGCGAAAGTGATACGGTCTCTGAGCGCATCCGCAAAGCGATTGCCGAAGTGGCCGTGCTCAAGCAGCCAAAAATTTTGCTCGTGAACAAGATCGATCGCGTCCACAAACCGCGCTTGCTTCCCTTGCTCGGCGAGCTGTCTGCGCTCGCGACCTTTGATGAGATCATTCCGATCAGTGCCAAGAATGGCGATGGGCTCGAAGTGTTCTTGTCCGAAGCTTCTCGTCGGCTGCCAGAGGGGCCACGTCTTTATGATGTCGATCAAGTGACCGACATCAGTGAGCGCAAGGTGGCGAGTGAGCTGGTGCGTGAGCAAGTCTTCAATCAACTGCAAGAAGAAGTGCCGTACGCGACGGCTGTGATCACTGAGACTTTCGAAGAAACGACGACTGGGAAGGGCGAGCCCATCGTGAAAATTCGCGCAGCCATCATCGTCGACCGCGATTCGCAAAAAGGCATCGTGATTGGCAAAGGTGGCGCGCGCATCAAAGACATCGGCGAAAAGGCGCGGCTCGGCATTTCTAAAATGCTCGGCTGCAAGGTGCACTTGGAGCTCTTCGTCAAAGCGATGCCCGGTTGGGGCGAGCGCGAAGCGTCGCTGCGTGAGCTGGGTTACGACGAAGCATCACTCGGCAAAGCCGATGGTCCTGACATGGAAGAGGAAGAATCGTGAGCGGCGCTGACAAAGAAACGTGGGACGAACCCATTGATGATGAGCTGCTAATCGCGCAGCAACAAGCCGCCGCGCCGCGCATCGAACGCGCCATCGTGGCTCTCGTTGGGCGGCCAAACGTGGGGAAATCCACGTTGTTCAACCGCCTGATGCGCAAGAAAACCGCGATTGTTGAGGACATTCCAGGTGTCACGCGTGATCGCCACTACGGCGATGCCGTGCTCGGTGAACGCCCGGTGTTGCTCATCGATACCGGTGGTTTCGAACCAAAGACGGATGACGAGATGCTCCTGGCCATGCGCAGGCAAACCGAGCTTGCGATCGAGGAGGCCGAAGCGGTGGTCCTCGTTGCCGACGGCGCCGCGGGCTTACGTCCTGAGGACAAAGAGATCGCACGTCGCTTGCGTAAGGCGGGGAAGCCTTTTGTCGTAGCGGTCAACAAGATTGATCACGAACGCCATGAAGCAAACGTACCCGAGTTCCATCAGCTCGGCGCCGAGCAGCTCATCTCGGTCAGTGCGGAACACGGCCGCGGGCACGATGAATTGATCACTGCGATCATGACGCGTCTCGGTCCGCCCAAACCCGCCGCTTGGGCGGAAGAGGGCGTGCGCGCGAGCATTGCCGTCATTGGGCGTCCGAACGTTGGCAAGAGCTCGTTGCTCAACTTGCTCCTCGGCGAAGAGCGCCACTTGGCCACCCCCATCGCTGGCACCACGCGCGATAGTATCGACTCATTCATCGAAAAGGGCGAGCACCGCTACCGCTTCATCGACACCGCGGGTTTGCGGCGCAAAGCGCGCATCAGTGAACGGCTCGAAGAGTTCATGGTGGTGAGTACGCTACGGAGCCTAGAGAGCGCCGACTTGGTGGTGCTCATGCTGGACGCCACAGAGCCTTTCACGGATCAAGATGCAAAGATTGCAGCGCTCGCGCACGATCGCGGCAAAGGCATCGTGCTCGTCGTCAATAAGTGGGACCTTCCACACGAACGCCTCACCTCGAAGAACCTGATCGACGAGATCAACCACACGCTCCCGTTCATGAGCTACGCACGCGTACTCTACATGAGCGTGAAGACAAAACACGGCGTCGATCAGCTCTTCGAGCAGATAGAGGGCGCCATCGCCGAGCGTGAAAAGCGCATCCCAACGGGCGAGCTCAACCGCTTGGTTTCGCGCATGTACGAAGAGCACGAGCCGGCGTATCACGCTGGAAAACGCGGCAAGATCTACTTCGCCACTCAAGTGCAGATTAAGCCGCCGACTTTTGTGTTCTCGGTGAACGATCCGGATCGTTTCACGGATGATTACGCGCGCTACCTAACGAATCAATTCCGCAAGCACATGGGGTTCGAAGGAACGCCGCTCGTGATTCGCTTCCGGCGCCGTCACAAGAGTGACGAAGGTTCAGGCGTCGAGCACAAACGTGACGAGCACGCGATTCGTAAGTCTAAAGTGGTGGCCGCCAAAAAGAGCCTTCGCGGTGGCTCGGGCACGCGTCCGTCCGGCAAAGGTGGCACTGGGAAAAAGGGTCAAGGACGTCACGCACGGCAAAAGAAGCGAAAGTAAGCCTCTGCCGAGCAACGCACGCACCTGGTTTTGACGAACGTTGGAGATGACTATGGCTTTGACCATCGCGCCAAGCATTGCAGGCCTCGCCGTTTACCAAGCAGGCAAACCGATAGAAGAGACCAAACGTGAGCTTGGTCTCGATGACGTGATCAAGCTTGCGTCCAATGAGAATCCGTTTGGGCCCT